>CANRIJ010000073.1 GCA_947630635.1 uncultured Spirochaetaceae bacterium
GGGGTACAAATATATAGAGGAGGGCAAGGTCGACTCAAAAGTTCTCTTTATAGTCTCTGGCCCATCTGGCTTCTCGCTCTTTGAAGGCGAAGAGAAGAGGTTTTTCGATGCATGGGTCAAGGTGCTGGAGCTTGAGAGCATAGATTATAAGCTCTCGTCTCTGATTCGCTGTCCATCTGATAGTCTCGATGATGATATAGTGAATCTCTGCAAGAGATATCTGATAGAGGAAATGACCAAGGAGAGACACTCTCTTTATGTGCTTCTTGGTGAGGATGCTGCGCGCTATATAACTCATAGCAAAGAGGGTTTTGATCAGATGAGGCGAAGGGAGTTTCTGGTAAATAATACCCCCACTAGAGTTACATTCCATCCTAGGGATATAGTCAGTGACTACAATCGTGTCAGAAAAGAGGTATACAGGGACCTCTTGGAAATAAAGAGGAATCTGGAGAAGATCAATTGAAGTATGTAGAAGTAGCTGTCAATAAGCCACTGGATACCTTCTTTACATACAGAGTGCCTGAGAGTATGAGGGGAGAGTCTCTCTTTGGAAAGAGAGTCCAGATTCCATTTGGAAGGGTTAAGACAGTCGGTTTTGTTGTAGGAGAGAGAAATAGCGCAGAGCTATCTGACGAGAAGATCAAAGAGATTTTGAAGGTCGTTGATGAAGAGAGTCTCTTTAATCTTGATATGCTCAATCTCGCTAAGTGGATGAGGAGGATGTATCTCTCCACTGTGGGTGAGAATCTTGCGATTATGATCCCCTCCGGAAAGAGGGAAAGCGAGCTCTCTCCCTTTTATAGCCCGACCTCTTTTCACAGCATAGAGAATCTTACAGAGGAGCAAGAGAAGGCGCTTAAGCTCTTAAGAGAGCACCCCAAAGAGGTCTGCTACATATATGGTGTGACTGGAAGCGGCAAGAGCGAGGTATACCTGAGAAGAGCTGAGGATGTTATCGGAGAGGGAAGGCAGGTTCTGTATCTAGTTCCCGAGATAGCGCTTTCCAATCAGCTCTCTGACGAGGTCTATACGCGTTTTCACTCGCGTGTGGCCATTATTCATTCATCTCTTACTCCCTCGCAGCGTCTTAAGGCCTACCATGATATCAAAAGCGGAAATGTGGACCTTGTAATTGGGGCACGCTCCAGTGTTTTTGCTCCATTTAGAGATCTTGGGCTGATTATAATGGATGAGGAGCATGAGACAAGCTATAAGTCCTCAAACAATCCTCGTTACCATGCACGTCAGGTAGCCCAATATAGGGCAGAGAGGTCTGGCGCGCAGTTTATAATGGGATCTGCAACTCCATCGCTTGAGGCATGGAAGCTGATATCCACCCATAAGATTCGCTCTGCTTTTATGACGAGGCGAATCGGAGAGGGAAGGTTTCCAAAGGTTCAGGTTGTCAATATTTCCAGCCTCAATAGAAATATATCATTTGAGCTCGAGGCGAGAATCAGAGAGACACTCTCTCAAAAAAAAGGAGTCATTCTCTTTCTCAATAGGCGAGGCTATGGCTATTCTTATGTTTGCAAAACATGTGGCCATGTGCTTGTATGCCCAAAATGCTCAGTTACCCTGACCTATCATAAGAATAGCTCTAGGTTAGTCTGTCATACATGCGGCTACAGCGAGAGAAAGAGCATAAGCTGTCCTATATGCTCCTCTAGAGACCTCATTGCAAAGGGCTTTGGCACAGAGAATGTGGAAGAGGAGGCGAGAATGCTTTTCAAGGGAGCAAGAATCGAGAGACTCGATAGTGACGTTGCAGTTAAAAAAGATGCATCCCATGATATTCTCGAGCGCTTCTCAAAGGGCGATATTGATATTCTTTTGGGCACTCAGATGATTGCAAAGGGGCTGAATTTCCCCCTCTTGGGCCTAGTTGGAATTCTGAATGCAGATTCCTCTCTGATGATTCCCGATTTCAGAGCATCAGAGCGCACATTCGATCTTATTCATCAGGTATCTGGGAGAGTGGGCAGATTTAGAGGCGATGGGCTGGTGGTTGTGCAGACACTGAATCCTACCGAGCCCTCTATAAGATATTCAATCTCGAATGAGCCAGAGAGATTCTACGAATATGAGCTCAAAGAGCGAAGCAAGGTTCTATTCCCTCCCTTCTCAAGGCTTATCAATATTACCCTTAGAGGAAAGTCCAGAGAGAAGGTCAGCCAAAGCTCTAGGGATATTGAGGCTCTTGCATCGTCTCTTGATGAGGAGTATGAATCACTTGAGGTCTTCAGGTCATCTCCCTCTCTTATTGAGAAGATGAATGACAATTGGCGCTACCATGTTCTATTGAGATCGACAGATCTTAGCGAGCTCTTGAATGCCGCGCATGAGATCAAGAGAACATATCATCTTCCATCTGGGGTCTATATGGAGATAGATGTTGACCCCATATCTCTGCTGTAGAATTTAACAGCAAATTTCAATTAGAATCCCTATATGGTTATCCTTGTAATCGATGGTCAGGGCGGAGGCCTTGGCAGAGAGCTTATTCAGGCCATTAAGAGGGAAATCGAGAGTGTAGAGATTGTAGCAGTTGGAACGAATTCAACTGCTACTGAGGCTATGCTTAAGGCTGGGGCTGATAGAGCTGCGACCGGAGACAATCCAGTTAAGGATCTCAGATAGCGTTGATGTCATCGTTGGCCCAATGGGTATAGTTCTCTCCGATTCGATGATGGGTGAGATAACCGATAAAATAGCTCTAAGCGTTGCAAGAAGCAAGGCAAAGCGCGTTCTTATCCCCGTTAATTACTGCAATACATTTGTTGCAGGAACTGAGGATATGAATCTCATGAAGAGCATAAAGAGCGCAGTAGAGGAAATAAAGAGAGAGATGCTTATCAGAAGATAGGCATATAAGCAGAAGCTTCTTTGGGGGAAGCTATCAAACTACTTGAGCTTAAGGGCGTTTCATACTCATACCCTGGAAAGAAGAGGGTGATCTCCGATTTGTCTTTGGACCTCTATGAGGGCGAGATGATTGGGATAATGGGCAGAAATGGCTATGGAAAATCCACTCTTATTAAGCTGATAGATTCGCTTATCATTCCCGATAGCGGCGAGATATCTCTTTTGGAAAAGCCCATTGAGAGCGATGAGGATAGATATTCATCGAGAAGATGGATTGGCATCTCCTTTCAGAATCCAGATTCTCATTTTGTGTCAAAGACGTTGAGAGAGGACATTCTCTTTGGACTGGGCAATTTCGGCTTCTCGAGAGATGAGGCAGAGAAAAGGGCAGATAGAGTACTTGAGGAGTTTGGCCTTAAGGAGTTTCAGGAGCGAGACCCAAGAGAGCTCTCAGGAGGCGAGAAAGAGAGGGCAGTTATTGCAACACTAATTGCGCTATCTCCCAGAATTTTGATATTTGACGAGGTTTTTAGCATGCTTGATGGCATATCAAGAGAGATGGTTTTGAAGACTATTCTGGAGCTGAAGAAGAGAGGCGATATTGGTATCATCTTGATTTCACACTACGCAGAGGACCTAGTCTATTCAGATAGGATCTTGGTGCTTGATGATGGGAAAATCTCAAAAGAGGGCAGCGCTTATGATATCTTGACCGATGATAGAACCCTCAGGGAGCACTCTCTTCTTCCTCCTTGCGCCACGAGAATAGCCCTAAGCCTTCAACGGGCCTCAATTCCCTTTAAGAGAATACCCCTTAGAGTAGAGGAGTTTAAGGAGTGCCTAGATGCTTAAAGCCAGCGGTGTATCGCTCTTGATTGATGGAAAGAGAATTCTCTCTGATATAGACATCACTCTCAATATGGGAGAGAGCATTGCATTAATTGGCCCCAATGGATCGGGAAAGACTACGCTGATGAATATCCTCTCAGGGCTCTTGAAGCCTACTGAGGGAAGCGTAGAGCTCGATGGAAAAGACGTCTATTTGAAAAAGAACGAGAGCTTTGTCAGAGGCTCAATATCATATGTTTTTCAGGATCCAGAGAGGCTTCTCTTCTCAAGTAGCGTTAGAAAAGAGGCAGAGTTCTCTATTAAGGACATTAAGAAATTTGAGAGAGAGAAGAGAATCGATAAATGGATGGAGAGGCTCTCTCTTGATAGATCTATACTCTCTGAGCATCCACTCTCGCTCTCTGGTGGAGAGAAGAGGAAGGTGGCGCTTCTCTCAATACTTGTCAGAGAGTCTCCATATATCTTCTTTGATGAGCCGATTGCCTCTCTGGATCCAATTTCAAGAGAGTCCTTCATCTCTTTGATTTCAGCTCTCAGCTCTTATGGGAAGTGCGTTCTTATTATAACTCATAGCAGTGAGAGTGCCTCCTTCATGGATAGGGTCTTTGCACTTCAAGGCGGAGAGTGCGTCTTTGATGGTAAGACTCGGGATGCCTTCTCAAGTAACTCTCCTCTAGATGCTCTCACCTTTTTGATGCCGCCTATTTGCAGAATATCCAAGAGCCTGGGGCTTGGAGACTGCTTTGATAAGAGAGAGCTGATAGACTCCCTTAAGAGGAGGAAAGATGGAAAGCGCTAAGAGTCTTGGACTCCCCCTTTATAAGAGGGCGAATTCTCTCTCAAAGATTCTCCTTTTCTTGCTTTCCTTTATAGGAATAGTTATGGCAAGAAGTCCTCTTGCCATCTTTTCAACGCTTATTTACCTCTCTTTTCTCACTATCTTTTTGCATGTTGGGTTTAAGAGAGCCCTTATTAGTCTTAAGGGAGTTGCAGTCTTCTCGATTTTTGTCTTCTTTATGAATGCATTCTTTTATACAAGAGAGAATCCGCTCTTCTCTTTTTGGATTTTCTATCTTACAGAGGAAGGCATTATCAATGGCCTTCGTTTTGCATTTATTGTCTTGATGCTGACTCTGCTTTCATATTTGACTCTCTCTTTTTCATCTCCCGAAGAGATGGGAGAGGGAATAACCCATCTTATCAGCCCACTTAGAAAACTCTCTGTAAATGTGTCCTCGGTCTCTTTTGTCATATCACTCAGCTTCTCATTTGTTCCCTTCTTGATAGCAGAGTCAAAGACCATCAAGAGAGCACAGATTTCAAGAAGCCCAAAGCGTATTAATAGGCTCTTCTTGGTCTTTACGATCATTCTTCCAATGTTTATTTCTTCTTTCAGAAGGGCAGATGAGCTATCTATGGCAATGGAGGCAAGAGGCTTTAGGGGCGTCTTCTATAGAAAAGAGAGACTCTTGTATTCATCTGGTGATGCCGTCTTGATTGGCGTGTCATCTCTATATCTAATGATTCAGATTCTATTTTTAATTATGGAGAAATATATATGAGCGAAGTTAAGAAAATGACTATTGCAGCTATGTGCATAGCACTCTCGGTTGTGCTGCCACTTGCGTTTCACTCTGTGCAGAATGCAGCAGCTGTATTTTGCCCAATGCATATTCCAGTATTTATTGCAGGACTCATTACCTCTTGGTCCTATGGACTCTTAGTTGGAATATTGAGCCCAGTCATATCTGCTATGATCACCGGAATGCCAAATGGGGCGCATCTTGCTCCGATGATGGTGGAGCTCATGGCCTATGGCCTCTTCTCGGGCCTTCTCTCTATGAAGATCAGAACCAAGCATGTTTACTTGGATCTCTATATATCGCTAATTGGGGCTATGCTTCTTGGAAGGATAGTTGCAGGGCTATCAAGGGCGCTTATCTTCATGAAGGGCTCATATGCAATAGGCGTATTCTTCACAGGCTATTTCATTACATGCTGGCCCGCAATTCTCATACAGCTTGCTATCATACCATCTTTGGTATTTGGTCTTGAGAGGGCGAATCTCATTCCAAGGCGCTATGCTGTAAAGAGCCTCTCTTCATAAGGCTCCGATTGTTGACCCTTTACAGCGAGAAACCTAAAATTTTTGCCATGCTTGATATTTACACATTAGGCGATGAGGTTCTAAGGATGGAAGCGGAAGAGGTAGCCTCTTTTACTCCTGAGCTTAAGATGCTTGTCGATGCAATGATAGATACTTTAATTGAAGCTGAGGGAATAGGGCTTGCCGCTCCTCAAGTCGGGGTCTCGAAGAAGATATTCGTGGTTAAGCTTCCCAATGAGGATCCTATTGTCTTCATAAATCCCGAGATAATCGAGACCTCCAATGAAGTGGGTCCATATGAGGAGGGGTGCCTATCAATTCCTGGCATGTACCACGATGTCATAAGGCCCTTAGAGGTAATGCTCCAGGCACAGGATGTCAGGGGAAAGGCCTTTACCTTAAAGGCAGATGGCCTCTTGGCAAGGGTCATACAGCATGAGAATGACCACCTTCATGGAAAGCTATACATAGATAGAATCGACGACAAGGAGAGGGAGAGGCTCGTTAAGAGGTACGAGCGTCAAAATAGGAAGAAAAAAGAGAAATGAGAATACTCTATGCTGCCTCTGGTGAGATTGCACTTCCGCTCTTAAAGGCCCTTGATGATAGGGGCCTTGTTGTTGCAGTTCTAACATCCCCGGATAAAAGGGGAAAGAGAGGCTCTGAGCTTATTCCATCTCCTATTAAGAGAGAGGCTCTTTTGCGCTCTCTTCCGGTCTTTGAATTTGAGAGCCTCAAAAGAGAGGCAAGGGAGGCCATTATTCCACTTAAAGCCGATACTCTTCTCTCCTTTTGCTATGGCAAGATATTTGGGCCGAAATTCCTATCTCTTTTTGAGAGAAAGCTGAATGTTCATCCATCTCTTTTGCCAAAATACAGGGGAGTGTCCCCAATCTATACCGTGATAAAAGAGGGAGATAGCCTTACTGGCATATCGCTTCAGAATATTGATCTCAAGGTGGATGAGGGGGATATCTACTCTCAGATGGAGCTTCCGCTTAATGGAGAGGAGACGACAGAGAGCCTTACAGAGAGAGTCAGCGCTCTCTCTCCAGATTTTGTCTTGGATGCCTTAAAGGAAATTGAGAGCATTATTCCATTTTCTCAGATTGGAGAGGCAACCTATACTCAAATAGTCGAAAAAGAGGATGGCGATGTAGACTTCAATTTAAGTGCAAAGACTATCCATCAGAGAATAAGAGCCCTATATCCGTGGCCTAGGGCATATGCATATCTTGGAGATGAGAAGCTCATTCTCAGCTCCGTCTACGGCTCGTCTTTTGATGAGTTTGAGAAAACAAGTGGCGAAGAGCCTGGAAAGATCATAGCTCTTGATAAAGAGAAGGGACTAAAGGTAGCAACTGGCGATGGATATATCTACATTACTCGTCTCCAGGCGCCCTTTAAAAAAGAGATGGACGCAAAGAGCTTTTACAATGGCAATAGAGGCATCATAGGAGGAGTTCTCAAGAGGGGGAAAGAGCTTTGAAGAGGTCTTTGATTCTATTTCTGTCATTATTATTCCTATTTTCCATTGCTGCAGAAGAAGAGAGCGGCAAAAGACCTACCTTTGCCCTGGTTTTAGGCGGAGGGGGCGCAAGAGGCTATG
>CANRIJ010000074.1 GCA_947630635.1 uncultured Spirochaetaceae bacterium
ATGGATACCCTGGTAAATCTTATACCGCTTAATGAGGGTGCAAAGAACAATCTAAAGACTCCCAGCAAGAGAGAAATCGATGACTTTTTATCATACTTAGATGATATGGAAATCAAATACACCATAAGGCTATCAAAGGGCAGAAGCACCAATGCTGCCTGTGGCCTGCTTGCAACCGAAGATGACTATTGAAAATGAGGAGCCGAAGCTCCTCTTATAGTCTATTTTTCCAAAATCGCCTTTATTCTTCTGACACCGGCTGAAGATGACTGCTCCTTAAGGATCTTGAAGTGTCCCATGTCTCCTGTATGAGTCACATGGGGTCCACCGCATACTTCTTTAGAGAAGTCCCCTATTGTATAGACAGTGACCTTCTCGCCATATTTGCTATCAAAGAAGGCAACTGCGCCCTGAGCTCTAGCCTCATCGACTGTCATTGTCTCAACAGTTACTTTGAGATCTCTCTTAATTGCGTCGTTTACAAGGTCCTCGACAGTCTTTAGCTCCTCAGCTGTCATAGCCTGCGGATGAGTGAAATCGAATCTAAGTCTCTCTGCTGTGATATTCGATCCCTTCTGTCCTACATGAGTTCCAAGGGTTTTTCTTAGTGCTGCATGCAAGAGGTGTGTTGCTGTATGGAGCTCGGTTGTAAGCTCGCTGTGATCAGCAAGCCCTCCCTTAAACTGCTGCTCTGCGCCCGCTCTCGAAATCTCCTGATGCTTCTGAAAGGCCTCCTCGAAGCCCTTCTCGTCAACTGTGAATCCGTTTTCTGCAGCAAGCTCTTTAGTAAGCTCAATTGGGAAGCCATAAGTATCATAGAGTTTGAATGCGATTCTTCCTCCGATTACTCTGCTATTTCCCTTTAAGAGATTTGGAAGCATCTTCTCAAATTCCTTCTCACCCTTGGTGAGAGTCTGAGAGAACTTCTCCTCTTCTTTCTTAAGCTCATCCATTACAAAGTCATAATGCTCTTCAAGCTCCGGATAGGGCTTCTTATAGAGATCTATGACGATCTTTGCAAGATCTGGAAGGAATACTCCATCAATACCGAGCTTCTTTCCGTGTCTAACAGCACGTCTGATAAGCCTTCTGAGAATATAGCCCTGCCCTACGTTTGATGGCGCAACTCCCCTCTGGTCTCCAAGAATAAATACAGAGGTTCTTACATGGTCTGCGATTATTCTGATTGAGGTGTCTATCTCCTCGTCATCTCCGTACTTTTTCCCAGAGAGCTTCTCAATACCCTCGATAATAGGAGTGAAGACCTCAATTTCATAGACGCTCTTCTTTCCCTGAAGTACGGCAGTTGTTCTCTCAACGCCCATTCCAGTATCGATGCACTTTCTATCCATCTCATGGTATGTGCCGTCCTTCTCTTTCTTATAGCCCATGAAGACGTCATTCCATATCTCAAAGTATTTTCCACATGAGCAGCCAGGCTTGCAGTCAGGACCACATGGCTCTCTTCCTGTATCGTAGAACATCTCGCTATCGGGTCCACAGGGTCCTGTCTCGCCAGCAGGTCCCCACCAGTTGTCTTCTCTGCCCTTAAAGTAGATTCTCTCTTTTGGAATTCCAAGAGCTTCCCATTTCTTGGCGGCAACCTCATCGCGTGGAACCTCATCATCGCCCTTGAATACTGTTACAGAGAGCTTCTCGACTGGGATTCCAAGAACCTTAGTCAGAAATTCGAAAGAATACTCGATCATCTCGCTCTTGAAGTAATCTCCAAGAGACCAGTTTCCAAGCATCTCAAAAAAAGTCAGATGGTGCGGATCTCCAACTGAATCTATATCCCCGGTTCTTATGCATTTCTGGTAGTCAGTAAGCCTCTTTCCAGCTGGATGCTCCTGACCAAGAATATATGGCACTAAGGGATGCATGCCTGCAGTTGTAAATAGAACTGTGGGATCGTTCTCTGGAATCAAAGAGGATGATGATATCTCCTTGTGTCCCTTTGAAACGAAGAAATCAATAAACATATCTCTGAGCTCGTTTGCTGTAATATTTTTCATGTTTTCCTCAAATCAGAGATGAATTTAGCATTTTTTATGCATTTAGCCTACAGCAGAGTATCAAATAACGAGGGCCCAGAGTCTCCATCTGAGTTTTTGCCTTGCTTTCCCTTTTTCTGAAAGAGATGCTTCAAATCGCCCTTTTTACCGTAATATTTGACAGCTTTGAGAATATCGCGCTTTGAGAACCTGCTATTGGGGTTCTTGGAAAACTCCTTTACTATCATGGATGGCTTTGATAGCGCTATGAATCTATCAAAGACTCTCCACATTGGACCGCCGTCCTTCTCCTCAACAAGAAGAGCTCCATCAGAGACTATTGATACAAGATCGTTTCTCAAAATCGAGAAGAATCTCACTTCCTTGACTCCGGGGCCATAAAGAGAGATATAGAGACTCTCTTTCTGGCTGATTATTCGAGTTGAGGAGAGTACTGAGCCTATGGTATTTCCAACTCCGATAATAGGTCCTTGATAGTCATAAATGATTGCAAAAGACGAGAGAAAGCCCTCCCTCTCAAGGGGAAACACATCCACGTATCCCAAATCGCCCATCTCCTCAGCAATTTTAAAGAGATCGCTCTTTCCCTGCAGAGAGGGGTGCTTCATCGCCAAAACAGAGACCTTTTTCCCAAATAGGAGCTCTCTATTTCCCTCATAGTATAAAACGTGGGCAATATTATTCAGATTGGGAAAGGTATTCTTTCCATCCACAAGCACTGAGTATCTATCATCAAGAATGAGCGCTTCCTCATAAAAATACTCAAACGCCTCTCTCACTCCATCTAAACTCTCAAACTCCCTCATTTCGTAAAGAGGCAGATCAAAGGAATTCTTTGCCTTCAATAGCTCGCTCCAAGCTGAGTTTCTGTCTCCTTTTATTTTCGATAGAGTCTCGTAATTTACTCCAAAAAGCCTATTGCCGTCTGAGAACATTGCGCTTTGCCTCCAGAAGAAGCGAAATAAAATCAGAGTATGGAGTCGGGATTCCAGCCTTCTTTCCAAGCCTTGATACAGAGCCGGCAAAATACCTGTTTTCAGTATCACGTCCAGAGAGTACATCTTGAAGCATCGATGTCTTACCATGGTCCTTTAGGTGCCTCATAGTATCGATAACACTCTCTACGTCTTTCTGGGAAAGACCAACCCCCTGGCTCTTTGCAACCTCCAAAGTCTCTCTCATAACAAGTCGCGCACACCTTAAAAGCTCCTCGTTATCGCAGATCTGAGAGTAATCTGAAAGCAATATGGCAGATAGCGTATTAAAGGCAGTGTTGAGCATGAACTTCCACCACTTCTCATGGAGAATATCCTCAGGTATATCAAAAAGCTGCCCTGACTCATCAAAGAGCGCTCTTATTCTGAGAATTCTATCAGTGACTCGATTATCTTTCTCTCCAAAGACAATTGTTCCTGGAGAGAAACAGGTTGTGTCAAAGCCCTCATGATTGGCAGATAGACTCTTTATGAACGAGTAAATGACTCTTTCCTCGCCAAAGACCTCAGAGAGTCTCATCTCTGCCTCAATTCCATTTAAGAGAGACATAAGCGTTGTATTATCCCCTGCGAAGGGAAGAGCCTCCTCAATTGCCTCATCAAGAGAGAAATTCTTGGTGGCAAAGATTATGAGATCGGCTTTCTCACCATCTCCTTTATCAATAAGCGGTATGTTTATAGGAGAGCCATTGTATCTAAGCCTCCCTTCATATCTTTCCCTTCTATCAGTATCTACTATCGCCTTTAGCTCTGAGTGTCCTAGAAGCCTCTCAGCAACACTCATTCCCACAGCTCCAAGGCCAATTATTCTTACAATCATTGTTAAATTTTAAAGTTAAAGAGGTGGCTCAACAACACTTGGGTGTTGACAGAGAAAACCAAATCAAGTGTAATAACTCTCAGTTGATGCCGCTTTAGCTCAGTTGGTAGAGCAAAGGACTGAAAATCCTTGTGTGCCTGGTTCGATTCCTGGAGGCGGCAATAGAAAAGGCTTTCGTTGATTGTCTCTTTTCTGTTTTCTTTCTTTTAATTTCCTTTGGTGGTGGTTTTGCACCTGAAAAAAGCTCCTTGCTTTGCGAGGAGTTTTTTCAAAACGCTATGCATCATAATCTAAGAATCAATTGCATTTGGATTCAGGAGAAAATCAAATAGATTAAGTGCTAAGATTCCCCTGTCTGTTCTTCTGGGTTTTAGCCTGTCCCCTGTTATTATGATTTTCTTAAAAATATCAGGTATAAGATTAAGGCCTTTTTGCTCCATTTCAAGTTTATAGCTATCAATAAGGCTTAGCGCAAACTGGATATAGTACCTTCACCTCCCCTTGTTGGTGACAAAATCAACCTCATATCTTTTTCCTACTATATCTATCTGGATCGTCTTTAGTGCGCTTTTCAACCAATCCTACGGCTAATGAAAATCACCTAAAGCAGATCTCCTTAGATATCAATATGGGTCTCTTCGACTTCTCTAAAAAACAGAAGAGCATTTCTTACACAATGCCTATGAAATACATCTTATAATGGGACTCTATATAGGCTTTGCCCTTAATATCATATTGAAAGGCTTCTTCAAATAAAAAAGCATCTTCTAAAAAGAGAGATAATTCCTAATGGTTTTGTCGCTTATGACCTTTTGGCCTTTCTTTTCCATTTCCAATTCTATTAATAAGCCCTCTTAAATAAATAGGACGATTTATTCTAATCATATAAGCTCCGGAAAACTGTCAAACTTGACATAAATTCGGAGTAGAAACATTTGTTTAAGTTAATATTGTTAAAATTAACTTAAACAATTATATTTAATTTATGAACAACTTTGTAGGCAGAAAAAGAGAATTGGATATATTAGATAGAGAATGGAATAAAGAAGGATTCTCTTTTGGAGCTATCTACGGAAGGAGAAGAGTCGGAAAAACCGCTCTAATACATGAAGCTCTAAAGGACAAAAAAACAATCTACCTACAAGCAACTAAAGACAGAGACTATACTTTGAAAAGACTCTCCTCCCTAATTGGAAAGACCTTTTTCCAAAGTGAAGATGTTGTTCAATATGATTCGCTTTCATCAGCTCTCTCTGTTATCGCAAAAGAAGCACAAAAGACAAAAATAGCGTTCGTAATTGATGAAATTTCGTACTTTGCTGAATCAGACAAAGAGAGTCTCAGCGTACTTCAGAGTTTCGTTGACAACGAATTCCAAGATACAGAGATGCTCCTGATCCTATGTGGCTCAAATATGTCATTTATGGAAAGAGACATTCTTGGCGTGAACTCACCATTATATGGAAGAAGGAATTTCAGCATAAAGCTAATGCCATTCACACTATCAGAAAGCGCAAAAATGCTTCCAGAAAGAAGCTCTGAGGAGATTATAGCCGCTCATATCATTACAGGAGGAATTCCACTCTACCTATCCTATCTAAAAGAACATACAGATTTTTATGAAGGCATAAGAGAGGAATTCTTCAGTATAGGAGGAAGGCTCTATACGGAAGAGAGGCTCTACCTAATGACTGAGCTAAGAGCCGTTGAACTATATGACAGGATTCTGGAAATAATTGCATCAGGCACAAATGAAGTGACTCAGATAGCCGATAAGGCAAAGAAAGACAAGTCAAGCATAAGCCAAGCACTTGCAAGGCTCTCGGAGATGGGCATAGTCAGAAAGAGAAAGAAAATACTAGGGCGAGGACTCGATAGGGGCTGGGTAATATCTGACAGCTACTTCGCTTTCTACTACAGGTTCGTATATCCGTATAGGGAATTAATTGAATTTGATGAGTCAAAGCATGTTTTTGATAAGATGATTGAAGAGCTTCCCGCGTTCATAGGAAGATCCATAGAGAAAGTATTCCAAAAATACGTGCTGAAAACTTCAAAGCTGCCTATTTCGGAGATAGGAAATGTGGAATTTCCAAATCCTGAGACAAAAAAGAACGAGGAAATAGACCTCGTTGGGGTTGCAGGAAGCACTTTAATCTTTGGTGAAGCAAAATGGAGAAAGACAGAAACTGGAATGGATGTACTGGAAAAACTGAAAAGAAGAAGCCTTCTTGCCTTTCCTCTAGCTGAAAGAAGAGAATACTGCATCCTCTCCAAATCAGAATTCTCAGAAGATCTAATTAGATATTCCAAAGACAACCCCGACACTATCCATTTGATAAGACCAGAGGATCTTCTCAAATAAAGAGCCCTCTTCTTCTCATTAAAAGGCAACTTAAGCAACAGACATAAAGCATCTCTTTGGCTATCACTTGAATAACTGTCATAAATAAAGCTCTTATTTATCACCATCTACTGTAATAAGTTCTGGAATTTCACATAATTTTGCTGTAATTAATTTTTGTCAGACAGAATCAAAGTGTAATCCACCACCATAACTGGAGAGAGAACGACTCAGCACATACTCCGCAACAGTGTCGTCTTTGGAAGTACAAAGGATCAATCAAACACTCTGATTTTCATTCTCCTTCTTTACATCTCGATTTAGAGCTTCCAAATAGAAGTTAAGTTGACCTAAGCATTCGGGCTTGAATTGTCTGACTTTCAACTCCACTCTGATAAGGCAGGAAGGTACTCTATTAAAGAAAAGCAAATCAATATAAAAATCGCTGTTCCCAACATGAACTTTGTATACTTCTCCTATGAATGAGAAAACTTTGGCAAATTCCAAAATGAAGTGTTTCAAATTTGCAATAATGCATAGCTTAATATAAGATTCACTTGCCTCATCCGTCCTGTCAGGATGGTGCAGATACTAAAGCGGATGTACCTTCCCGGCGTGTGTGCAGGGCTAGCCGCGAAGCAGCAAAAGGGGTGCAGTCCCTTGTTGTAGCGTAGCGACAGAAAACCACCCGGACATTCAGGTGTCAGAGCGATTCAGCCTCGCAGAGCGCACATACGGGGCTTGCCCCCGTATAGAAGTGCGCCCTTTGTTCCAAAGGGATTTTAAGAGCCTCCTATAATTACGGCATTTTATCATTAAGCAAATTCCACTTTGAGAGAATTTCTCTGTAAAATATACTTCTATTTTTCATCTAAATTCAAAAATCCCTGTTCAAAAGCACCGGGGAATTGAAATTTTTTATCTACGCCGTCGAATAGGACAACGATAATTCCTCCGTCTATGCCTTTAACCTGTCCCGTCCCAAAGGCCTTATGGGTAACAATAGTGCCCGCATGAACATTAGAAGTGTCTATCTTTATTGTTGCCTTCTTTGCAGACGGCGTGGAAACAGATGTAGGGGGCACATAAGCTGGACGGTAGGTACTG
>CANRIJ010000075.1 GCA_947630635.1 uncultured Spirochaetaceae bacterium
TGGCCCCTTTGGTCGGTGTATATTCCCCTTATCTTGTTTCTGGTTGTCTGTGGTACCGGAGATGTAATAGATACCTTCATCTCGCATATGGTGTTTACGAGGGTGCTCTTTCCGCTTGAGGGTCTTCCAATTATTGAAACAGTTGCTGATTTCATACTCTAAGTATAAGCGTTCTCAGCCAAAACTCGCGATATAACTCTTCTTAACAAATCGAATATCGATGGGTTATATTGTAAAAATGGACGAAAAGATGACAGAAGCCAAGGAAAACCCCTCTCTTGGGGAGAAACTTCTCAAAACTAGAAGCGTGATGATCTCCGGTGAGATCAATAAGGACCTATCAGACAAGTTCTCTAAAGAGATGCTTGTTCTCGATAGCGAGTCAAATGATGAGATAACAGTCTATATAAATAGCCCAGGCGGAGATGTGGATTCTGGATTTGCCATCTTTGATATGATCAGGTATGTAAAGAGCCCGGTAACTATAATCGGAGTAGGACTTGTTGCCTCAGCTGCGGCTCTTATTTACCTATCGGTTCCAAAAGAGAGAAGGCTCGCATTTCCGCACTCTACATACCTGATTCATCAGCCCCTTTCCCAAATGAAGGGAGTTGCAATAGACATTGATATCTATGCA
Organism: uncultured Spirochaetaceae bacterium; assembly: GCA_947630635.1. Classification (GTDB taxonomy): domain Bacteria; phylum Spirochaetota; class Spirochaetia; order Sphaerochaetales; family Sphaerochaetaceae; genus Ornithospirochaeta. Next base: position 638 of record CANRIJ010000075.1, read on the forward strand.
AAGAAAATTGCCCAGCTGAGGGAGGCTTTGGATACTCTCATTGCCCAGGAGACTGGACAGAGGAAAGAGAAGGTCACAGAGGATACCGAGAGAGACTATTGGCTGACTGCTCCTGAGGCAAAAGAGTATGGAATAGTCGGCAAAATAATCGATAAGAGAGCTTAATTTAGACAAATTTGCATTTTTTTGAATATACATATATGTGAGAGTCTTTTGTCTTATCCTTATATGCACTCTATTTTTTGTATCCTGTAACGATGCTTATAGGACGCAGAATGAGCTGAAGGTTGCAACGTGGAATTCCTATCTCTTCTTTGATTCAATCGATGATAGAGTGGAATATGATGGTTTTAAGTGGTCAGATGGGTATACTCCAGAGGCTTTCTATAAGCGAATTGAAAGTACAATTAAGTATATAGATAGGAATTTCAGGGACCCCGATCTGATACTCCTTCAGGAAGTTGAGAGCGAGATTGTCTTAAAGGAGCTGTTGGAGAGGGGCTTAAAGAGAAGGGGCTATAAGTATTACGGTCTCTTGAAGGACGATGACAATACTCTATTTGTGGGGTTTATATCAAAGATCAAGCCAATCTCTTTTTCATACCATCAGGCAGGCTCTTCAAGAAGAATCCTGAAATTGTCATTTAATCTAAATGGCGAGAGGGTAAATGTGCTATCGCTTCATGCATCATCTCGCCTTAAAGAGGAGAATGCACTCAAGAGGGCAGAGGAATTCTCTCTTCTATCCACGCTCTTTGAGGAAGAGAGAGGAGAGCTAGCCTTTGCTCTTGGGGATTTCAATTCTGATTTCAGGGTTCCAGGCGAGCTGATATCAAGTGATAAGGACGCAGTTATTCAGGTCACTGGAAATAGAGGCCTTGCTTCTGAGAGGCTCTTATATGCCCCTGTTCTTGATAGGGATTTATCTCTTGGAGAGGGAACATACTGGTACGAGGGAGAGTGGAGTTTTCTTGACTCTGCTCTATTGAATAAGGAGTCAGTCGATGGCTTGGGATGGGATTTTGAGAGCATCTCTGTAATCTCCCCTTTTGAGGGGAGAGACTATTTTTCAAGGCCACTTAAGTACGATGTAAAAAGCGGGGAGGGCTACTCTGACCATTTTGCCCTCCTCATGACTTTTAAATACAATTGAGGCGTGGAAGAGAACTTAAGGGAGATACTCTTTGGAGGTCAGACATTCAGTTGGAGAGAAGAGGAGGATGGAGCATTCTCTGCTCCACTCAATGGCAGAGTATATAGAATAAAGCGCTTGGAGGATGCCTCTTCAGATCCGTTTCTGAGAGCCTATTTTGATTTGGATACAGACTATGAGAGTGTGAGAGATGAGCTTCGATCAAAGGATGAGATCCTAAAGAGAGCAGTAGAGGAAGTTGGTAATATAAGGATTCTAAAGCAGGATGAATGGACAGCGCTTATATCATTTATCCTATCTCAGAACAACAATATAAAGAGAATCACAGGAATCTACAGAAGACTCAGCGAAAAGTATGGAAATAAGATAGAAGAGGGCTTTTACTCCTTTCCGACTCCAGAGGAGCTTGAGGGGGCAACTGAGGATGAGCTCAGAGCTCTCGGAACAGGCTTCAGAGCTCCTTTTATAATCGATGCGGTCAAAAAGAGAGAGATAGTCGATGAGGTAAAGAGCCTAGACTTTGATAGTGCCCTTCTTCGTCTGCAGGATATTAAGGGAGTGGGTCCAAAGGTCGCATCGTGCACTCTTATTTTCGGCTATGGAAGAAAAGAGGGCTTTCCAGTGGACGTCTGGATAAAAAAGGTTCTTGATAAATTCTACTCAGATAAGGAGCTTTCATATTTTTCTCCTAATAATGCTTTATCCCAGCAGTACCTTTTTTCGTGGGCAAGAGCTAATTTGAAGTAAAGGAGAGAATATGGAGAAGAAGTCTTTAGAGAGTAAAATAGAGAAACTCGAGAAGAGAATTGAGAGAGAGAAGGAACTTGAGCCCGAGAGAATAGAGAGGATCAAAAAGAGAGAGGAGCGAGAGGAGGAATTTGATAGGGAGAATAGCGCCTACCTTGAGTCTTTTGATGTGATGTGGGGCGACTCGAATGTTCCAAATGACCAGAGAAGGTATCAGGCAGTACTTGAGGGAAACCTCAAAGAGGACAGAGAAGAAGCCAAGGAGAGGATTAAGCGTCTCAAAGATAAAGAGGAAAAGCTAAAAGATGAACTTTCCCGTCTTGAGAGCGAAGAAAACTCCTAATCTATATTATTTTTTCGATTGTTGGGTTAATATGTAGCACGGTGAAAATTAAGTAGCTTATAGGAGGGTTTATGTCCCAAGAACTGTTCTCACCCGAGCTAAAGGAATTTATTTACGAGTGGAAGGATAAGCCCGGCAATCTCATCATGGTTCTTCACAAAGTACAGGAAGAGCTTGGTTATATTTCAGAGGATGCCGCTAAAGAGGTCTCTTCTATGATAGGAGTCCCCCTTGCAACTATTTGGGGAGTAGTGACGTTCTATCATTTTTTTAAACTCAATCAGCCTGGCAGGCACAATATACAGGTCTGTCTCGGAACTGCTTGCTACCTTAAGGGAGGAGAGGCAATTATCGAAGAGCTTGACTCTCTTATCGGTCTCAAGGTTGGCGGCCTCACTGGGGATGGAAAGTTCTCTCTTGAGGCTGTAAGATGCGTTGGCTGTTGTGGACTTGCTCCAGTAATGACAATCTCAGGAGAGGTCTTTGGAAAGGTGACTAAGAGCCAAGTACAGGGCATTTTGGAAAAGTTCGACTAATGCATAGCCTAATGGATCTTATACTCGAAGGTGTAATGAATAGCGCAGAGTCTGGCGCAAAGAATATCTCTGTGGAAGTAAGAGAGAGCGGAAATCTCATAAGGACCCTTATAGAGGATGACGGAGAGCTTGAGATGAGCGGGTGCCTCTTTGATAGCTCTTACTCCACAAAGGGCCCTATGAGAGGCTATGGGCTCTCTGAGATAAAAAAGAGAGACGAGAAGGCAGAGATTATCAGAGATGGCTTATATACAAAGCTCTCTTTTCAGGCTCTAGACGATTCATCACTTGATGATTTAAGGTCAGCGCTTCTTCCTCTGTTTATACCTAGGGGGGAAGAGAGGATAGATTTCAGATATTATCAGGATGACACTCTTAGATTCGAGCTTTCCTCAGATAGACTCGAGGATTTGGATGCCATTCCATATAACGCACACACTATAGCCAATTTCAATAGGCTTTTTGATTAAGGAGCTAAGCGATGCCAAAACTCACAAGACAAGAATTGGATAAGATTAGAGCACGTGAAGAGGAAAAGCTCAAAAAACGAGATATACATGGCAAGACCACTCACGTTGTTGTTGGCATGGGGACTCAGGGCATATCAGCAGGTGCTAAGAACGTCTTAAATGCACTATCTGATGAGATTGAGAAGGCTGGACTTGAGAATGTTATTCTTACCCAGACTGGTCTCATTGTCTCTGACAAGGCCCCAGTTGTTGAGGTCTTCAGTCCCGAGAAAGGACTTGTTGTCTATGGAAACGTCAGTGTAAAGGACGCCCAGAGAATCGTAAAAGAACATCTTCTTGAGAACAAAATTCTTGAGGACAAGAGAATACAGGTGGAGGAGTAAATGGCCTATAAGAACTATATATTGGTCTGCGGTGGAACTGCCTGCGAGTCTTCCAAGTCTGAGGAGATCTATAAGAATCTCATAGCAGAAGCCAAAGCCCTAGGTGTTGAGGATCAGGTACAGGTTGTTCTCACTGGCTGCTTTGGATTCTGCGAGCAGGGTCCTATTGTAAAGGTCCTTCCAGAGGACTCTTTCTATGTTCAGGTAAAGCCTGAAGATGCAAAAGAGATCATCGAAGAGCATGTTATCAAGGGCAGAGAGGTCAAGAGGCTTCTCTATATCAAGGAAGAGAGAAAGCCCTATGAGGAAGTCGAGGACATTCAGTTCTATAACAAGCAGCTCAGAATAGTACTGAGAAACTGCGGCGTAATCGATCCAGAGAACATCAATGAGTATATAGCAAGAGATGGATACAAGGCTCTTGAGAAGGTTCTCTTTGAGATGAAGCCAGATGATGTTATTGAGGAAGTGAAGACAGCTGGACTCAGAGGCAGAGGCGGCGCAGGATTCCCGACTTGGATGAAGTGGAACTTCTCAAAGGTTGCAGAGGGAGATGTAAAGTACGTCGTATGCAATGCCGATGAGGGAGACCCAGGTGCTTATATGGATAGGTCCACTCTTGAGGGAGATCCGCACTCGATACTCGAGGCCATGACAATCTGCGGCTATACCATTGGAGCACATCAGGGCTATATCTACATCAGAGCAGAGTATCCACTTGCCATTCATAGGCTCGAGGTAGCTATGAAGCAGTCTAGAGAGTATGGCTTCTTGGGCAAGGATATTCTTGGCTCTGGCTTTGACTTCAATATTGAGATCAGACTTGGAGCCGGTGCCTTCGTCTGTGGAGAGGAGACGGCACTACTGCAGTCCATTGAGGGTCATAGGGGAATGCCTCAGCCGAGACCGCCATTTCCTGCTGTTAAGGGTCTTTGGGGTAAGCCAACTGTAATTAACAACGTTGAGACATGGGCAAATGTCCCGGTTATTATCAACAAGGGCGGAAAGTGGTTTAGCGAAATTGGAACCCAAGACAGCCACGGAACAAAGGTCTTTGCTCTTACTGGAAAGATCAAGAACTCTGGCCTTGTTGAGGTCCCAATGGGAACGACACTCAGAGAGATTGTCTATGATATCGGCGGGGGAATCGCAAACGGAAAGCGCTTTAAGGCAGTTCAGACTGGTGGTCCCTCTGGCGGAGTTATAACTGAAGAGAACCTCGATACCCCAATTGATTTTGGAGGTCTTCAGAGAATTGGCTCTATGATGGGCTCTGGCGGCATGATTGTCATGGATGAGGATGACTGCATAGTCGATGTTGCGAAGTTCTATCTTAACTTCACAGTCGATGAGTCCTGCGGAAAGTGTGCTCCATGCAGAATCGGCGGCAAGAAGCTCATGAATCTTCTGGAGAAGATTACAGACGGAAAGGGAACAGAGGATGATATAGCGCAGATCAAGAAGGTTGCGCTTGCTATGCAGAAGGGCTCACTATGCGCTCTTGGGCAGACAGCTCCCAACCCTGTCCTCTCCTCTTTGAGATACTTCCCAGAGGAGTACGAGGCTCATATCAAAGAGAAGAGATGCCCAAGCGGAAAGTGCAAGAAGCTTATCAGATATGAGATCAATCAGGATAAGTGTATCGGATGCACGGCTTGTGCCAGAAAGTGCCCAGTTGGAGCAATCTCCGGAGAGGTCAAGCATCCTCACAAGATCAATCAGGAAGTCTGTATTAAGTGCGGCGTCTGCAAGCAGACATGTAGATTCTCAGCAGTTGAGATTAAGTAGGGGGAGATATGGTTCATCTAACTATACAGGGAATAGAAGTAGAGGTCAGCGAGGGAACAAGTGTTCTCGAGGCGGCCAGAATCGCAGGTGTGGAGATTCCTACCCTCTGCTATCATCCAGACTTGAAGCCATTTGGCTCATGCGGACTTTGCATAGTCAAGCAGGTCGGAAACTCGAAGATAATCAGAGCATGTGCAACACCGGTAAGCGAAGGCATGAATATAATTGCCCACGATGAGGAGCTCCATGAAGTCAGGAAATCCATTCTTGAGCTTACACTCTCAACGCACCCGACCTCGTGTCTTACCTGCGTGAGGAACAATAAGTGCGAGCTTCAGAGGCTTGCAATTGAGTTTGGACTCAGAGAGCAGCCCTTCGGAGTAAGGCTCTATGATAATGTCCATAAAGATGATTCAACTAAGGCTATAGTCTTAGACCCGGTTAAGTGCGTTAAGTGCGGAAGATGCGTTCAGGTCTGTCAGAACCTTCAGGGTGCATATGCCCTTGAGTTCTGCTCAAGAGGCGAGAGGACGACTATGTCTCCTGCATTTAATCTTCCTCTTAACTCAAGCCCATGCATAAAGTGCGGTCAGTGCATAACTCACTGCCCAGTAGGAGCAATCTATGAGTGGGATGACACCGATGAGTTCATGAAGGCCATAAGGGACCCAGAGAAGACCGTTATGGTGCAGATTGCTCCATCAGTAAGAGTTGCACTTGGAGAAGAGTTTGGTATGAAGCCAGGCGAGCTTTCAACAGGAAAGATATATGCTGCTCTCAAGAGACTTGGATCTGACTATGTCTTTGATACCAACTTTGGCGCTGACCTTACTATCATGGAAGAGGGGCATGAGCTTGTTGAGAGAATAACAAAGGGCGGAGTTCTTCCTCAGTTCACATCATGCTGCCCAGGCTGGGTGAACTACTGTGAGGAGTACTATCCAGAGCTTATTGAAAACCTCTCAAGCGCTAAGTCTCCGATGATGATGCAGGGTGCAGTTACAAAGACATATACAGCTGAGAAGCTTGGAGTTCCAATTGAGAAGGTTTACTCGGTTGCAATCATGCCTTGTACTGCCAAGAAGGGTGAGATCACAAGAGATAAGGGTCATGCGTATAGCTCTGGAGAGCAGG
>CANRIJ010000076.1 GCA_947630635.1 uncultured Spirochaetaceae bacterium
AATCTCAAAGAGCCTATCCTCTACCCTTTTCTCGATCTCGCTCTCCTTGGCGCTTGCCATCTCGCTCTTTACCATCGACACGGCAATTCCCATAAGATCTCTGACCATCGACTCCACATCGCGTCCGACATATCCCACTTCAGTGTATTTTGTCGCCTCTACCTTTATAAACGGTGCATTTGCGAGCTTTGATATTCTTCTTGCAATCTCCGTCTTTCCAATTCCTGTAGAGCCGATCATCAGAATATTCTTTGGAGAAACCTCGTCCTTTATCTCATCGGGAAGCCTCTTTCTTCTGACTCTGTTTCTGATTGCAATAGCCAGTGTTCGCTTTGCGTCATCTTGGCCAATTACATATTCATCGAGGGCCTTCACTATCTCCTTCGGAGTCATATCGTCCAGTGACTTCTTCTTATTTTCTATCCTTTCCATCTATCTCCTCCACGATTATCGAATGATTGGTGTAGATGCATATGTCTGCTGCAATCTCAACTGACCTCTTTGCAATCTCCTTGGCAGGAAGGTCTATCTTTGAGTCTAGATATGCAGTTGCGGCAGCTCTTGCAAAGTCTCCGCCAGAGCCAATTGCACACACGTCTCCCTCAGGATCCAAGACATCTCCATTTCCGGTGATCATATACATCTTCACACCATCGGTTGCAATCATCATTGCCTCGAGATTTCTCAGTGCCTTATCTGTTCTCCACTGTTTTGCAAGCTCAACTGCGGCTCTCATAAGATCCCCATTGTACTCCTTGAGTTTTCCCTCAAAGAGCTCAAAGAGGGTAAATGCATCGGCTGTAGAGCCAGCAAACCCAATAACGACCTTATTGTCATAGAGTCGTCTTATCTTTCTTGCGTTTCCCTTTACTACTGTATTTCCCTGAGTTACCTGGCCATCGCCGGCAATGGCGACCTTGCCGCCCTTTCTAACTGCCAGAATCGTTGTTCCCTGCATCGTCTTCTCCTTTCTTTGCATGAGGATGGCTCTTCATATAGACATCATGAAGAGCCTTTTGGGAAGTGTGAGTATAAATCTGGGTTGTAGATATACTCTCATGACCCAAAAGCTCCTGGACAAAGCGAATATCTGCACCTCTATCGACCATATGAGTCGCAAACGAATGGCGAAGAGTATGAGGAGTAAACGCCTTCTGCCAGTGAAGCCTCTCCCTATAGAAATCAAATATATTGTGAGCCGAGGAAAGGGGCAACCTCAATCCTCGATTCGACACAAAAAGTCCTTTCTCTTGGCTCCTGCCTTTGTCAAAAAGAAACACTTTTCTTCTTTCAATATAATCCAAAAGCTCTTTTTTGGTTGAGAGAGAGAAAAAGAGAGCTCTCTCCTTGGAGCCCTTTCCGACAATCTGAACACGCCTATGATCAAAGTCAATGTCATCCACATCCACCGAGAGCGCCTCGCTTATTCTTGCCCCTGTATTGTAGATAAAAAGAAATAGCATATGGTCCCTCTCATCAGAAAAGCTCTTTCTTTCCAATGAGAGAAGCTCCTTCACCTCATCCTCGGTAAGAACTGATGGTAGACGAGATGGACTTGAGATCATCTTCACACTCTCAAAGGGGTTTTTATCAATGTAGCCATTTCTCAGAAAATAGGAATAGAGCCCTCTCATAGAGGCGCTCTTTCTCTCAAGAGAGGCTGGCGAGTACCTCTTTTGGCAGTCTCTCAAGAGCTCCCTTACATCCTCTCGCCTTAGATCAAAGAGAGCGATCCCCCTCTTTTTCAGCCACTCTTCGAGCTCTGAAATATCGATTCTGTAGTTCTTGATTGTATTCTCGGAGAGTCCTCTGACTTTCCCAAGATACTCCAAAAACTCCTCAGACTTCCAACTTATCATAGCTAAAGACTCCATACGAGAGGCCAGAGTAATTATACCTTCCGCTTAGAGACGGATAAATATATGATGATGGATTTGAGAGCAAATCTGAAAATGAATTGACGATAGACTGAGACTCTGAGGAGACTCTTCTCATGCTTTTGTAGATAAGCGACGATTTAAGAATCCCAAAGCCCGAGTGCCTATCCATAGAGACTCCAGAGATTAGTCTTGAGCTCTTCTCATAGTCACTAGAAATAATCATTGCCCTAGTTAGATATACAGCTAAGAGGGCGCTCTTGATAAAATTCTCATAATACGAGAGCGATTTATCATAGGCAAAGATTGCAGAGCCGCCTGTTAAGAGCGGGAGAGTCAGTCTGCTCCTCTTTGTTCTCTCAATGCTCTCAGGAAAGACCATGTGTATCCTTGCGCCTCCATCAAAGAGGCCATTTAGAATAGGAGAAGGCGTGAGGCCAGAGAGCAGAAGGCCCTCATAGCCATTGAGGGCAACCTCCAATGATGAAATATACAAATCGCTCTCAACTCTTCCTGCGGCCCTCTTTGGTCCCATAATAAAGACGCATTTGCTTGGCAAAGTCCCGACATAGTCAAAGGATATGCCCTCTATATTCCCTCTTTTAAGTCCATATAAATCAGAGTGCTTCACATAACTCTATATTCAAAAATCTTAAATTTTGCCAAAAATCATGAAAGAGGCGAAAATTCGTCAAAGAGAGAGAGCATCTTTGAATTATCAAGGTGGGTATAGATCTGCGTGGTCTTGATATCGCTATGTCCCAGCATCTCCTGAAGACTCCTGATATCTGCCCCTCGAGATATCATGTGAGATGCAAATGAGTGGCGAAGAGTATGGATTGTGGCATCCAAGCCCAAATTCTCTACTATCTTCTTGTACTTGAGGTAAGCGCCCTGGCGGGTAAGCCTTGTGCCATTCTTGTTAAGAAAGAGGGCCTTCTCCTTCTCCCTCTTTCTCTTTACAAGCTTTGGCCTTACCTCAATTAGATAGAGGCGCAAGGCCTCTCTTGAAACGCTTCCGATGAATACCGACCTTTCTTTGTCCCTCTTTCCGATGACTCTAATAGATCCGCTTTCAAGGTCAATAGAGGATACATCCAACGAGAGCGCCTCTGATATTCTCATCCCAGAGGAGTATATAAGCTCAAAGAGCGCCCAATCCCTTAGAGAGAGCTCATCGTCTCCAAAAGCGTCCAGTAGTCTCTCAACGCTCTTCTCGCTAAGGGTCTTTGGTAGCCTCATATGGCTCTTTGGCCGATCAAGCTCCTTGGCAGGATTCTTTGTGACTATGTCCTCAATTATCAAAAACGAGTAAAAGGACCTTAGGGATGAGAGGACTCTCTCCACTGTCCTCTCAGAAATCCCATCATCAGATCTCTTTTTAATGTAATTCTCTAAATATATGCTCTCTACGGGTATCTCTGAGAGTCCCAAAGAGGAAAGGTATGAGATGAACTCTCTTATCTCTCTTGAGTATGACTCGACGCTCTTCTCTGAGAGTCTTCTCTCATACTCAATATATGAGAGGTAGGACTCGTAAATCTCCTCAAAATCACTCTTCATCCCTATCGCCTCTATTCAGGCGCATGATTGCTGGGGTTGAGTAGTCGTCCTTATTCCCCTTTCGCCTTCCAAGCTGGCTCTGAAGATCCTGCCATCTGTTGATAGTAATGGCCCCGACCTCGCTCGAGTCCTTCTCGTTTCTTTTAAATGAGGCTCTCTCTTCGCTCTTTTCGCTCTCTTTGAAAAATGAGTCCTCTTCTTTTGCTCTGAAGTAATCACTATCATTTGAGGCCTTTGCGTCTCTTCTCTCAAAGCCTGTTGCAACGACTGTTACCTTGATTCTGTCACCCAAGTTGGGGTTGTAGCTCTGACCGGCTGTAATAAGCGCATCCTCAGAGACGTTATTTGTAATAAGCTCTACAACATCCTGATACTCTTTCAGAGTGAGGTTGTCTCCTCCGGCGATATTTACAAGTACTGCCTTGGAGCCCTCGATAGAGGCATTTTCCAAAAGCGGATTCGATACTGACTGCTTGGCAGCCTCAATAGCCCTATTGGCCCCCTCTCCATAACCAAGTCCAATAAGAGCGTCGCCTTTGCCCTTCATGACTGTCTTTACATCGGCAAAGTCAATGTTGATCTCACCTGGCTCAGTTATCAGATCTGATATTCCCTGCACAGACTGCAAGAGCGCCGAGTCTGCCAGTAGAAAAGCCTGTTTGATTGGAGTGTCATTGTCCACGATATTCAAGAGGTGCTGATTTGGGATGAGAATAAGAGTGTCTACATTCTTTCTGAGCTTCTCAATGCCCTCTTCAGCAAGCTGAAGCTTCTTTCTTCCCTCAAAGGCAAATGGGAGGGTGACGACGGCAACTGTCAGGGCATTGCAGCTCTTTGCGATCTCAGCCACTACCGGAGCTGCACCGGTTCCTGTTCCACCGCCCATTCCAGCTGTAATGAAGACCATGTCGGCATCATCTATCTCTTTTTTGATCTCTTCTTTGCTCTCAATTGCAGCCTTCTCTCCAATCTCTGGCTGCCCACCTGCTCCAAGGCCTCCAGTGAGTTCCTTCCCGATAGCTATCCTAGTCTGGGCATTCGACCTCTGAAGTGCCTGAATATCGGTATTGAGAGCCAAAAAGGAGACCTTCTTCAAGCCCGATGCTATCATTCTGTTAACTGCGTTTCCGCCGCCTCCGCCAACACCCACTACCTTAATGATTGTTGGAACGGAATCGCTTCCGCTAGTTGTGTCCTCAATATCGAAAATGCTATATGCCATAACTCCTCCACTAGAAAAGCTTTCCCAAGAAGCCCTTTAATTTGCCGCCAAATCTCTTTTTGTCCTTCTTCTGAGAAAAGGATGGATTGTCCCTAGAATTCTTTCGAGCCTCAACCTTCAGCAGTCCTATGAGAGTCGAATACCTGGGATCGATGAAGACTCTGTCAAGTCCTCCAATTGCCTCTGGAAATCCCATTCTCGCAGGAAGATGGAAGATCTCTGCCGCAAGCTCTGTAGCCCCCGATAGGAGAGAGCCTCCGCCTACAAGGAAGACTCCAGCGCCAAAGCCCCTGGAGATTCCCTGCTCTTCAAAGCGCTGCTGTATCATAGAGAATATCTCTGCCATTCTTGCCTCAATAACCTTAGAAAGCTCAATTCTGGGAAGCCTTATTGGGGGCCTTCCGCCAACCGAGGGAGTAAGGATCATCTCGGCTTTGTCTATATTCGGAGAGAATGCAGAGCCATCGGTGATCTTAACCGACTCAGCAACAACCTTTGGTAGCTGCATTAAATATGAGATATCGGATGTGACAGCCTCTCCCCCGATTGGAATTCCACCCACGCTTATAGGAGCCCCATTTTGGTAGCATATCCAGTCTGTTGAGCCTGAGCCTATGTTTATCAGTATTGCCCCTTGGTCCTTCTCTTCCTGGGATAGAACAACCTCTGCATCTGCAAGGGAGGATAAAACCAGCTTCTGAACCTGCAGACCAGATTTTTGAACGCACTTCTTCTGATTCTGAATCACAGGAGAGGAGCCTACTGCAAGAAGCACATGGGTATCGAGCCTATGGCCTAGCATATCAATTGGATCTCTGATTCCAGTTCGGCTATCGACTTGAAAGTCCTGAACCAATGTATGGATTATCTCCTTGTTCTGAGGAAGAAGCCTATTCTTTGCCACATCTATTGAGCGTCTTATATCCTCATTTCTGATCTCAAGGTCCTTATTGTTGATTCCCACAACTCCGTTGGACTCAATGCCCTGAATATGGTCCCCACCAATTGATAGTATTACAGAGGAAGCCTCAGAGCCAGCTTGGACCTCGCATTCATTCATAACCTGCGAAATAACCTTTACAGTCTGCTCCATATTCACGATGGAGCCATTCTTCACTCCCTCTGAAGGTCTCTCGGCAACAGATTCAATTACAAGCTCATCATCTCTGTTAATCGAGCCTATGACTGTTCGAGTCCAGCTTGTACCAATATCCAAAGCAGCAATTATCTTCTCACTAGCCATTGCCTTATCTCCAGAGCCCTAAACTCAGGACTTTCCTACAAGTGGTATTATCTTTAAACAGAACTCTCTTATTCAAGAAAAAGAGGGGGATAAGAGTCAAACTCATCTTTCCTTGTCTCAAAAAGGCTGAAGGACTCTCCCTGAAATTATCCTCAAAGAGACTACTTGTCATTATTCGCCCTCCCAATGAAAAAGACATATCTATATAAGATAAAAGAAATAAACACAAAAATGGCCTCATCCCCCGGTGAATAGGAGAAGAAAGGCATAATGAGGCCAGGAAACGGAAAATAGCCTGCTACAAAGAGCGCACTGAGGCCTGCTTCTAGACTAATGAACATGCTTAGGCCCAAAGAGGCGCCGGATATTGGCAGGTTTCCTCTTTTATATGCCCTACCAGCTGTTCTTGCACCAATAAGGGCATATAAAAGAAAGAAGAGAAAAATGAAAAAAGAGCCAAATGCTCCAATCTCCTCGCAAATGGAGGCAAATATGTACTCGCTTTTTACTCCCTCAATCTCACCAAGCTTATAGAGGCCCCTTCCAACCCCATTTCCAAATAGAGAACCATCGTTAATTGCCAAACGGGATTTGAAGAGGCTTTCGCTATATAAAGTGGAGTCATTTACTGGATAGACTGAGAAAGCAGTATCAGCAAAGACCCTAGGCGAGACAAAGAGAATAAACAAAACTGTTACTGACAAAAAGAGAAACGAGAAGATCGCATATCTTCTCTTCGATCCCGATGCTACCATCATCATAAATAGAACTAGTATCAGGAGAAATGCGGGCCCTGCTCCTCCAACAAGAGCAGTTCCGATTACAAATAGGGTTACAAAGAGAGCAACAATGGAGAAATATATTCCATTTCTCTCATTGAGCTTAGCTATCGGCATAATTGTTCCCGAAATCAGGCTTATAACAGCAAGTGAGTTTATAGACTGTATGGTGAAGAGCCTAATTGAGAATAGAGAGAAGAACGAGCCCTCTCTAAAGCCAGGGAAAAACATGAGAATATTCACCAGGGCTGCTATTGGGCAAAAGAAGAAGAAGCTCTTTCTCATTGCCTTAAGCGGTATTAGTCGAACTATAAGCGAGAGGAGAAAGCCCAAGAGTATACCGCCAAGCTGCCAAAGAAGGTAGTAATAGTGTGGGTGCCCATTTTTAATTGCGTCATCATAGGAGGCTGAGTACATCATAAAGAGGCCAAAGAGAACGAGGACAAG
>CANRIJ010000077.1 GCA_947630635.1 uncultured Spirochaetaceae bacterium
TATGGCGCCATGCTTGTTGAGTCTCTCTTAGGAATAATCTCTCTAGTAGCAGTATCAGCAATTGCCACAAACGGAAATATCCCAGCAGGAACACCTCAAGACCTCTTTGCATCAGCAGTATCAGGATTCCTTGCAACTCTTCATGTAAATACAAACGTTGCATTCACTCTCGTATCACTCTCTGTATCGGCCTTCGCCCTTACCTCACTTGACTCTGTTGCTCGTGTTGGAAGACTTACATGGCAAGAGTTCTTCCTCAATGCAGAAGATGATCACACAGAGAAAGAGCTTCCTGTTTGGAAGAAGGTCATCACAAACAGCTGGATTGCCACTATTGCAGTACTCATTCCTTCATACGCACTTATGAAGGTTGGCTATGCAACAATATGGCCGCTCTTTGGCTCTGCAAACCAGCTTCTTGCTGTTCTTTCGCTCTCTGCATGCGCTGTATTCTTGAAGAAGATCCAGAAGAAGAACTTCATGATGTTCGTTCCTATGTTCTTCATGCTTGCAGTAACAGGCACAGCTCTTGTCCAGATCATGATCAGACAGGGCAGAAACCTTCTTGCAGGAAACGGAGTTGCAGCAGCATCCCTCCAGCTCGTATTTGCTGTTCTTCTCTTTGCTCTTGGCGCAGTCGTTGTAGTACAGTGCTGCCAAAAGCTATTTGGAAAAGAAAAGGCAAAGGCACCAACTGCTGTGAATGCCTAATTCATTTGGCTTTTAAAAAAAGAGGCTCTCAAAACGGGAGCCTCTTTTTTATTTTCTCGATTATCATATGCTCAACTCTATCTGAAATTATCTTTTGACTCTGCCAATTATAACGGCAGGATTTCCGGCAAGATGCATAAAATCAGGAAAGCTATCCTTAACAACAGTGCCCTGGTCTACAACAACACCTCTGCCGAGTGTGACATTTGGCATGATGAGAGTCCCAGATCCAATTAATACATTATCGCCAATCTTAACTGGATCTTTAAGCATATAGCCACGCTGTCTAAGCTCTGCCTCATCGGGGCTTGTTCTTGTTATTATAGTCACGTCCCTTCCAAAGCGAACATTGTTTCCTATGGTAATGCCGCCCTCCTCTATGAGGTTAAGACCCTCGCCAGAAATGAAATTATCGCCAATTGAGGTAAAATGCCCTGCCCAGTTTGCGTATAGAGGGAGTGCTATATCGGGATTCTCGCCAATGCTTTTGAACATCTCTCTCAAGAGCTCGTCTTTTCTCTTGATATCCGAGGATGAGAGGCTATTTAGTTCATACAGCCTGGAAAGAAGATCAATCTGATTCTTCTTGAGGTTTCCGCTATCTGGTATGAAGAGTCGGTTATTCACCAAGCTGTACTTGTATCCTGTCATACACGAAAGATAACTATGAAAAGCCTCTTAGTTAAATCTCGTCTTTTCCTAGTAGAAGTCCTATTGATTCATATACATATGAAAAGAAGGCAATCCTCTGAATAGAGTTAGCAGAGTAATAGCAATACCAGGTATCCTCACTCTCCTTGTAGTGAATATCGACAGAGGATATGTACCTATTTGCCCATCCCTTCGCGGGAGTGCGCTCGATTGTCTTCTCATTTGAAAAATGTATACCATCGCTGCTTGATAAAAGCACTAGCGATGTAGTTGACCTGTCTCTGTCTCTATCGTAGGAATACTCGCACTCAAGTGCGGCAATACCATCAGAGCAAGGGATTATCCTAAAGGAGCCAACTGCAAGATTGCGCCTTATGCCATCGCTCTCAATCTGAAAGATAGGCTCCTCATTAATCTCATATGGACCATCAATGTAATCAGCCTCTCCATACATCAGATATGGAGTTGCCTTCTGTCTTGTGTCATATATTCTTGTTTCGCCAGCGCCAAAATAGAGTCTGTACTTATTTCCCCATCTTATGAGATTTGGACGTGATATCCTTCTTACGCCACCTCTGAAGACCGCTTTAAGAATCCTATCAGAATCAAGGAGGACCTTCGGAGCAGACCATAGGGCAAGATCTGTTGAGCTGGTGATCATAATCCTCGAGTTCTCGCTCTTATCCTTGTCCTTGGAAAATGGAAGGGAATCTCTCTTCTCGTATAAGAGGTAGTAAGTGTTGCCCTCCTTAAATACAAACGGAGAATGAGAACGCAGAAAGAGCCTATGCTCCCTCTTCCAATCCAAGCCTGAGGTTGAAGTAAAGTGCTCTATTCCAATCCATGTATGGGCAAAGAGGTGCCAAAGCCCATCCGGAGAGTCCTCCGGAAGCAGAAAAGAGGGGTCGCAGAGCCTCGGCGTAGAGCGATCTTTATAGGTTATCGGCTCATCGCTATACGAATACCAATAGGCATTGTAGAGCTTTCCAAGGCTCTGGAAGCGCATCTCTAGCTTCTCCTTCTAGGAGAGAAGAATGGATAGAGCTTATCCTCCAAGTGAAACTTCTTATTAGCCCACTTTACAATCTTGTTGTAGATGAAAAATGCCAATACGGTAGAGATTATAAATACCGCAAGAAGCAAAAGCGGGGGCACCATTGCACTCTCAGAGAGAGATGGGAACCACTGATTTAGCTTTCCAACCAGAAATATGCCCAAAAGCATAAAGGCTCCGAGGAGCACGACATTCAAAACAGTGGCAATAACCATGAAAAGAAGCGTATTCGCCTTCTTACCCATTTTTCCTCCTAGAATCCTTCTCCCTTTTCAGTCTCTTCTTATCGCTTCTAAATGCAAAGCTTATCAGAAGGAGTATCACACATACCACAACAGTGCCATCTGCGATATTCCAAGTTGGAAATCTCTCATATCCCAAGAAGCCGTTCATATCAGTGGATATGAAATCGACAACTCTGAGGTGCCTGAAGACTCTATCTATGAGGTTCCCAATTCCTCCGCCTAGTATTCCTGCAAGACACCATCTCTGGAACATAGAGACTTCGCCTCTCTCTTTTCTAGAGACAATAATATAACCCACAAAAGCCATAATTAAAAGCGGTAAAACTATAAATAGCAAGACTTTAGCTACAAGTGGGAAACTTGATCCTATCGAGAAGGCAACTGCATCGTTTCTCACATGCACTATCCAAAGCCAGTTATGGAAAAAACTGAGTCCAATTGTGTCTTCGGGAATATACTTGACAACAAGCGCCTTTGACACCTGGTCCAGAACTATAATGACGAAGGTAAGGATAAACGGGAGATAGTACTTATAGGTCTTTCTCAAAGCCCAGTCTCCGAATCAATAAAGACAGTATCGATATTAAGCTCTTTCTCACTCCATCGCTGAAGAGCCTTGACTCCAAATGTCTCGCTTTGATAGTGCCCGAATGCAAGGACATCTATTTTCCCTTCCTTTGCAATGTGGAACTTATCATGATGAAACTCACCGGTGATAAATAGATCAACGCCCTCTCTTATTGCCTCTTCAAGATCGCTTCCCCCGCTGCCAGATACTATTGCAACGCTCTCAATCTTCCTATCGTGGTTTTTAAGCGCAATTGAAAGAACTGGGCTATAGCCCAGAAGAGCACCCACCTCCTCAAGCGTCATAGGAAATGGAAGTCTTCCCTTAAAGCCAATCCAGTTTCCCCTGAAATTCGCAAAGGGGTCAAAGCTCTTCATGCCAAGCCTAAGGGCAATTTGCGCATTGTTTCCCAAAAACGGATGGGCATCTAGTGGCAAATGAGCTGCAAATAGAAATAAGCCCGAATCTATGGCGGCCTTTACTCTCCTGTAGTGAGAGCCGGTAATCATAATGGGCTCTCCCCAAAATAGGCCATGATGCACAACAAGGATATCTGCCTTCTCGAGAGCGCTCTTCTCTATGGAATCAAGAGAGGCATCAACAGCAAATGCCGCCCTCTTAAGCTCTCTGTCCTCCCCTCCGATTTGCATGCCATTATTAGAGAAATCCTGGAATTTAGACAGGTCCAAAAGACTCTCCAACCTAGAGGCATACTCACTGATTAGCATGCGATAGAGTTTAAATCATTGACATGAAATATTCCACCTCATAACATTTTACCCATGCTTTCCCATCTAGATGGGAACCAGGTAAGGTTCTCATTTGAAACAGAGGATTTCTCATCTATTAAACCCAATAAGAAGACCGTTGGCCAGGATAGAGCCATAGAGCTCTTGAAGATGGCTCTGAAAATAGACAGAGAGGGCTACAACATATATATCTCGGCGCCCGAGGGCGTTAATGCAATAAGGGCGCTGGAAGAGGCAATAACGGAGCTTAATGAGGGCACTGAAAAGCTAAAGGACGCAGTCTATGTCTACTCCTTTGATCGCCCTGATAGGCCCAAAATCCTCACACTCAGGAGAGGAGACGGAAAGAGACTCAAAGATACGCTATGCGCTCTTAAGAACGGAAAGATAAAAATCGATGATGCACTCTCTTCAGGATTTGAGGAAAAGGCAAACTCATACATAAAACGCGTCTATGATGAGAAGATAGATGAGGCATTTGAAGTCAACCTATACCTAGATAGAAGCACACTTACATCTCCTCCGCTTATCTATGAGAAGAATCTATCTCACTCAGCGCTATTTGGGAAAAGAGAGAAAGGCGAGATTTTACACATGGCAATCAAAAGCGGATCCTTTCAGGAGGCATCTGGCGGATACCTGGTATTGGACTCTGGAGAGATAACCTCCAATGAAGCGCTATGGAACACGCTTAAGAATCACTTGGAGTCCTCATCTCAATCACTGGAAACAGAGGAAATAGAGGGCGAAGAGTGCACTCCAATCAAGGCCGAAAAGCTGAGAATTCCAACGAAGGCAATTCTAATTGGAAGCGAAGATGAGTATGAAAAGCTCTCTGATAAAGACAGCACCTTCTTAATCAATTTCAAGGTCTCCCCCGAATTTGACTATCAAATGGACTCAAATAGGGAGAATGCCGAAAAGACCATATCGTACCTAAAGGAAGAATTCTCCTCGGCCAAGATCTCTGACTTGGCCTTCTCTGAGATACTTCGCTACTCCTCAGAGCTCACAGAGGACCGAAAGAAGCTCTCTACAGAGATGGAGATCCTAATAGACCTTATCAAAGAGGCAGAGGAGCTATCATCCCAAAATAAAGGCAATGAGATAACCGGAAGCGACATCAGAAAGGCAATTGATAAAAGACACTATTTCAGCGCACTGACTGAAGAAAAGATCAACAGGGAGATAGAGCGCGGCATAATAGTCATGGACCTCAAGGGAGAGAGAGTGGGACTTATAAACGGCCTTGCTGTCATGGATAGAGGCCTATCATCCTACGGAACGCCAGTTGTCATATCTGCTACTGTTGCCCCTGGAAGCGAGGGAATCGTGAATATCGAGCATGAAGCAGGACTCTCTGGAGGCATTCATGACAAGGGAGTCCTGATTCTCGAGGGCTACCTTAGGCATAAATACTCTCGCTTCTTCCCACTCTCTCTATATGCTGGAATATGCCTTGAGCAGAACTATGGGGAAATCGATGGAGACAGCGCTTCCTCAGCTGAGCTCTGCGCTCTGCTCTCTGCAATCGGAGAGATTCCAATCAGGCAGGATATTGCAATAACCGGATCGGTAAACCAAATGGGAATACTTCAGCCAGTTGGAGGCATCAACGAGAAGATCACTGGCTTTTACAGGGCATGCAAGACGCTTGGACTGACTGGCAAGCAGGGGGTAATAATTCCGAGGCAGAATATCACATCGATTATTCTCCCATACGAGGTTGAGGATGCCATAGATAAGGGACTCTTTCATATTTGGGCCATAGACACAATCGATGATGGATTTGGACTTCTATCTGGTCTTGAGGGCGGAAGCCGAGACAAAAAGGGAGTCTTTCCTCCGGGATCCTTTCACAGAATCGTCGAAGACGAGCTGAGAAGAATCTACCGCAACAGCCAGAAGCAAAGCTGAATTTGTCTTTTTTGAGCTCTGTAAGTAACTTAAGTGTAATCTCAATGGAGGTTACAGAATGTATACGGTTACAGCAGTTCCTATGGGCATCGCCCTAATAATAATCAGCGGCATTGCCATTATCATGGCAATCATAGATTTCTTTATCAGTCTAACGAGAATGCATTACCCATCAATGGTGGGATCAATTCTTCTATTAATTCTAAATGCATCCTTCCTAGCGCTCTCAGTACTAATGGTAGAGCTGAAGCTCTCATTTTCAGTTGGAAGCGGATGGTACATGATTGTAGCAGGAGTGTTAAGCGCACTGATAAGCCTTGCCATGGTTATTGGCTACTTCTCAAATAAGGCAGTTGTAGGAGGAACGCTATCTACAATACTCATAGCACTCGCACTCTCCGTCTTTATCATGGGATGCATAAGCGTAAGCAACTCCTCATATGTAACGCCAGCGTCATATATGAGGGCAGAGAAAATAGATAACCAATATATCATAGAGCCATATAGCCCAATAATATCTGAAATCAAAGCATAATAAGAGCTAATTGACTATTGAGGCCTTCGGGCCTCTTTTTTAATCTCCCATTCAGCCCAGCGATTGAGAAGTATTGATAGAGCTGAGGCGACATTCAATGAGGCCTTTGCCCCATATCCCCTTATTGATACCACTCCACATGAGGATTTTGCCTTCTCCAGAGCTCTCTTCTCTACTCCGCTCTCCTCGCTTCCAACGATGCAGATTCCCCTCTCGGGAAATTCGAAATCCTCTATATCAGTCCCTCCTAGCTCCAAGGCAAAGACATTGCCCTCAAGCTCCTCCAGACTCTTCTCTCTGTAGGGTATGACATCCACTGTCCCCATGGAGGTTCTCTTGGCCCTCTCGTGCATTGGGGATGGGCAGGATGGAGAGAGAAATATCTCCTTTACTCCAAAGAAGTCTGATGAGCGAAATATAGAGCCGAGGTTATACGGAGACCTTATTCCATCTAGATACAAATAGTGCTCAAAGACTCTGCGCCTATCTCTATCAAGGATGCCAGAAGAAATAAAGTCCCAATCGGCAAAGCTCTCTCCGAGTTCTGTTAGAAGAAAATAATATAA
>CANRIJ010000078.1 GCA_947630635.1 uncultured Spirochaetaceae bacterium
CTCGATTTAAGAGAGCTCAGGAAGAAGTCTGGTGGCTTCTTTGGCTCAGGGGAGTCAACAGGATCAATAGGGGTAGTGACTCTCAATCTTCCCAGACTGAGCTATCTCTCAAAGGACGAGAAGGATTTCTATAGTAGGCTCGATAGGCTTATGGATATTGCAGCCCGATCGCTTAAGGTGAAGAGAACAGTAGTCTCAAAGCTCCTGGACGAGGGACTCTATCCATATACAAAGCGCTATTTGGGAAACTTTGACAATCACTTCTCCACAATAGGGCTTGTCGGAATGAACGAGGCATGCTTGAATGCATCATGGCTGGGAGTAGGGCTCTATGATAAGAAGGCTCAGGATTTTGCAGTGGATGTTCTCAATCACATGAGAGAGAGACTCTCTGACTACCAGGAGATGTATGGGGACCTCTATAATCTTGAGGCAACTCCTGCTGAGAGCACATGCTACAGGTTTGCAAAGCACGATGTTGAGCAGTTCCCAGATATCATCACTGCAACTTCTGTAGAGAATGGATCGCCATACTATACGAATTCCTCCCATCTCCCAGTTGGATACACATCTGATATTTTCGAGGCTCTTGATGTCCAGGATAGGCTTCAGACTCTCTATACCTCGGGAACAGTCTTCCATGCATTCTTGGGTGAGAAGATGCCTGATTGGAAATCTACTGCAAAGCTCGTGAGAGCAATTGCAGAGAACTATGAGCTGCCATACTACACGATAAGTCCTACATACTCAGTTTGTTCCGAACACGGATATATTTCCGGTGAAG
Organism: uncultured Spirochaetaceae bacterium; assembly: GCA_947630635.1. GTDB lineage: Bacteria > Spirochaetota > Spirochaetia > Sphaerochaetales > Sphaerochaetaceae > Ornithospirochaeta. The sequence continues at coordinate 785 of CANRIJ010000078.1, forward strand.
TCTATGAGTGTCCTCATTGCCATAAGAAGACTGAGGTCTACTCTAGAATCACTGGATACTATCGTCCAGTTCAGAACTGGAACGCAGGCAAGGGCCAGGAGTTCAAAGAGAGAAGAGAGTATGATATTGCCTCCTCTCGCCTTAGAGTGAAGAAGAGCGCCGAGGCTGAGTGCACCTCATCTTATTCTAAGGATGAGGATAGACTTCTTCTCTTTGCCACAAAGACCTGCCCAAACTGCAGGATTGCAAAAGCGGCACTTGATAAGTCGGGAATCTCATATTCGGTAGTATATGCCGAGGATAACCCAGAGGAGGCCGAGAGGTTCTCTGTGCGCCAGGCACCGACTCTTGTCGAGATAAAAAATGGAAGGGTTTCCGTTATACAGAATGCCTCGAATATAATCGAGTACTCCAAGAAAACTGTTTAGCGATCTATTTGCGCCTTGAGAAATCAAGGCGTTTTTTTATATGAGTTTTCCTTTTGAGAGGGTGAAGCTCTTTAGCTTAATAGGAGCCTTCTCCTCTTCATGAGTCACATAGATCAAATTGGATCTTGGTCCAATGCTCTTCAGCGCGTAAGAAAGGAGCGCCTTTGCATCCTCCTGATTGAGACTTCTTCCTGTCTCATCAAGAATAAGGACGCTGGGACTCAAGAGAATTCCCCTTATAAGGGCAACTCTTGAAATCTCTCCCCCGGATAGCTCATAGGGCCTTTTCATTATAAGTGAGAGTGGGAGAGAGAGCTCTCTGAAGTGGCTCTCTGCATCAAAGTCGCTCTTTTTGCTCTTTTTTGAATAGAAGGCCTCTTTCAGGCTTTTTTCTATTTTGAATCTGGGATCAAACGAGCCTAGTGCATTTTGGCTTATATAGACTACTGAGCCTTTTTCCAGTTTGCTCTTTTCTCTGCCGTCTATTAAAACGCTTCCCTCATCAGGTTCGATGTACGATGCGATGATCTTCATGAGAGTAGTCTTTCCCTCTCCGGATTTTCCATAGAGCATTATGCTCTCTCCGTCTTCTAGGCGGAGGCTCACCCTGCTGAGGAGTCTGGTTGAGTTGAATGATTTTGATATATCCCTTAGCTCAAGCATCAATCCTCCATAAATGCATGCCCCTCTTTTAAGAGCACGGTGTGGGTGCTCCCTTTATCAGAGAGTCTTCTTGAGTGCGTCACAAAGAGAGCTGTTCCCTTTCTCTCCTTTGCGATTTTCCCGATCTCGAGAAATGCCTTCAGCTCCGAGTCTATATCCAGGCTCGACGTGCTCTCGTCAAATAGGAGAATCCTGGACTCTGATAGGTATGCCTTTGCTATCTGCGCTCTTTCTAGCATCCCCCCTGAGAGCTCGTGGGGATACTTTCTGAGATCCTCTCTGTCCAGTCCAGAGAGAAGAGCGCTTTTCTCGATCAGGCTCTTTCTCTCTTTTCTTGTGCTTTTGATTTTCTGAAGCCTTAAGGAGAGCATTAGCTCTTTTTCAAGCCTTCTCACAGGCGAGAAGGAACCGTATTGGTCCTGAAGGGCTATGAAAATGGATTTTCCGCCATTCTGATTTTCAGAATCTGGGATTATGATATTGCCGCTTATTTTGTAGTTTTCATCCAGTAGCCCTGCTATTGCCTTCAAGAGCGTTGTCTTTCCCTCTCCCGATTGGCCTAGTATGAGGTATGACTTTCCCTCCTCAAATGATAGATTTACATTCTCTAGAATGGTTCTTTCAAAAGTCGAAATTGTGAGATTCTCAAGAATTAGCACTGCCATTTTAGATGAGTTTTCTTTAGGCTTATGATTTCGGGCATGGCGGATTTGAACCGCCGACCCCAAGTCCCCCAGACTTGTACGCTAAACCCCTGCGCTAATGCCCGCTATTTCAATAAGAAATAATCTTTTAAGTGCTTCTTGTTGTCAATAGAAAAGAATCTTTAAAGTTGTGCTAATTCGATAAAAAGCCTAGAGTAGTGAATATGCAGAGCGCTGTTATTGATGAGATTCTCAGAGTCGAGGAAGAATCCAGGAAAATGGTTGAAGAAGCCAGCGAAAAGGCACAGGAGCTTGTATTCTCTTCTAACGAAGAGGCTCAGAGGATCATTCTCGATACCGTTAAGAAGGCAAGAGAGGATGGAGAGCATAGGCTAGAGGAGGCTCAAGAGACCTACGACAGAGAGATTGGAGAGTACACAAAGGCGCTTGAAGAGAAGAGCGATGGCTTTTCCGATAATGAAGTCAAAGAGATTGCAGATAAGGCATTTGAGCTAATCTCCTTCGGAAGGCGCTGAAGTGGGAAGTGTTAGTCAGTTTGGATTTCTGAACGCCAAGCTCAAGGCGAGAATCGGAGTGTTAAAGGACAGTAGCCTCTTAGATGACCTTATCAAGGCTCCCAATCTTGTTGAGGCCTTCTCAGTATTGAAGGAGAAGGGGTATCCAGAGCTTAGCGATGTATATGACAAGAGCGGCGATATCGAGGAGGTTGAGCTTGAGATCTTCAAAGAGGAGATAGAGAGCTACAGACAAATCAGGGCATTTCTCCCTAAGAAGGCGCTATTTTTTATGGATGTGCTTGAGGAGAAGCTGGAGCTTGAGAACCTTAAAAGCGCAATCAGAATGTGGTACTCGGATTTTGTAAGGCACCATCAGCTTAGAGATAGGGCAGCCTATCTATATAAGGGCAGAATTGTAAGTGATATCAATTGGGATGGAGTTGTGAATGCACTATCATGGGAAGATTTGGAAAAGGCAGTCAAAGAGTCGCCGTATTTTGAGACAATCAGCTCATTCAAGTATGAGAGCATAAGTCGCGATGGGCTCTTTGATCTTGAGATAGCTCTAGACAATCTCTATTTCTCCAGGCTCTTCAAGGCAATTGATAGGCTCTCTGGCGACGATAGGATGGTAACTCGCGCCATATATTTAAAGGATATGGACCTGAAGAATATTCTGCTTCTTATCAGATATGGCTATTATCATCGCCTTGAAAGAGATAAAATCGAGAAGATTGCCATTCCCTTCGGTATGGTCTACAGAGATCTAAAGGAGAACGGCTATTTTGAGAGGGGCGATTTGATCAAGGGCATAAGGGACTCGGTTAATCATAGATATTCGGCACTTGTCGAGGATATCGAACAGGTATCCAGAGAGAGCGAGAAGTCTTTTGAGGAGAAGGGCAGGACCGAGAGAGAGATACTCAAGCTCGAGGGCTATCTTCATGCTGTGAGAGACAAAGAGTATCACTCGCTCCTTTCAAAAGACCCATTTTCTATTGGCATTATGCTTTCATATCTCTATCTGAAGACGCAGATGTATCAGAAAATCAGGTCGATCTTGACATTAAAGCGCTACTCTTGGAGTGAAGAGAGAATCAGGGAGGCATTTAAATGAGTATATTCGCTAAGCGCATGAGGATGCTGACCGCTGTTGTTCTTGAGAAAGACAAAGACAGAGTAGTCAAGGCTCTTTTGGATAAGGGCGTAATGGAGTTTATCCACATAGAGAATGTGGATTCTGGGCTCAGAGGATACGAGAGCGATATTCCACGCGCAAAGGTCAGTGAGATAAGGGCTAGAGTCGAGTCGATTCTGAAGCAGGATGATATTCCGACTCCCGAGATTGTCTCTGATGACCTTAAGGAGACGCCAGTATTGGAGTTTGATGATATTGAGCATGAGCTTGATAGGCTCTCAATCTCCATCCAGAGAATTAAGGACCAGCAGAAGAAGGTCAATGAGAAGCTCAATACATATGAGGAGATTGAGGGCTACCTCGATAGAGATGGCCAGTATATAGACCTGAGAGTCGGAACAATCTCCGGTGATGCAAATGCTCTAAAAGAGAGACTGGAGTCTTTTTTGGCACTCTATGACTTTAGTAAGAGCCCCTATGTGACGCTCTCGCTTTCTAGAGACAAAAAGAGAGTTTCCGATACCCTTGATAAGTTCGGATGGACTGAGGTAAGCGACCCAAAGGCCCAGAAAGAGGGCTCAACGAGAATAAGAAAGGCTCTCTCTGATAAAATCGGAGAATTAAATAAAGAGCTTGAGCTCTTTAGCGAGAAGGTCAAAGAAAAGATAGAGAAGAAGAAGGAGAGTTTGGTGACTCTCTGGAAGGAGCTTAGGGTTCTTGAGCTCTGCAAGCATGTAGAGTCCTATTTCTCATACACAGACCATACATCTCTTTTCTCTGGATGGATTCCCTATCAGGAGAGCAGGGATGTCGAGAGAATAATAAACGAGGCCACTGGCTCAAAGGCTATTATTGAGTGGACTGATGACAGTGAGGTGGATCGCTCAGAGGTCCCAGTTGCAATGAAGAGCAGCAAGTTCTTTGCGCCATTCCAGCACCTAGTTGAGAATTATGGCACCCCTGAATACGGCTCCATAAATCCCACTCCATTTACCATGGTTGCCTACATTCTGATGTTCATGCTGATGTTTGCAGATGTGGGACAGGGCTTTGTGCTTCTCTTGATCGGCATCATCGGAAAGCTTATATATGCCCGTCATCCAGAGAAGAAAGACGGACTTATATCAAGGTATCTTTGCACGCTATTGCTATACCTAGGACCGGCATCGATGGTAGGAGGAGTCCTTTTTGGATCCTATTTTGGATATTCTTGGCTCCCTCCGCTTTGGTTTGATTATCATGCTGTCGTAAATGGCCATACGGTCCAGGGCTACGTAGAGAGCATCTATGACATACTTGGCATAACAATCTGGTTCGGTATAGGGGTTATCTTTGTGGGTCTTATTCTCAACTGGATCAATCTTTTGAGAAAAAAGAGGGTCTTTGACTTCTTTTTAGATAAGTATGGCCTTGTTGGAGGATGGCTCTTTGCACTTGGAATCTATGTCGCAAATGGCTTTGTGAAGTCAGGCTACAAGAGCTTCCCCTCCTCTCCCTTTCTCCTTCCTCTTCTTGCAATACCTCTTATTTTCATATTTTTGAAGGTTCCAATTGGGTACACAATCAACCGAATAAGAAAGAGGGGTAAGAAAGAGGCCGTTGGGCAGCTTATCATCGACACAATAATGGAATTCATAGTGGAGTGCCTTGAGATCTTCTCTGGCTTCTTGGCAAATACGCTCTCATTCATGAGAGTTGCCGGTCTTGGAATTGCCCACGTGTCTCTGATGACTGCATTTCAGGATATGGCAAATCTCACCAGTATGGTATTTTTGCAGATTTTGATTATGATTGTTGGGAATACCCTTGTAATTGCACTTGAGGGACTCTCTGCCGGAGTTCAGTCACTCAGGCTCAATTACTACGAGTTCTTTACGAAGTTCTTCTCAGGCAGGGGAATGGCATTTTCCCCAGTTGGGATAAATAGCAGAATAAAGGTTGACTAATATTTGGAGGTCTTATGTTTGTAGAGGAGTTTGTAAGACGCGTTAAGCTATCGCTTTTGCTCTTGGTCGGCATTTTGCTTCTTTTGGCATTTGTCTTTACCCCAAGTCTCTATGCTGCAGAGGAAAATGCAGTAGAGGCAGGCAGCAATATGGCTATTTGGGTATGCTGGGCAGCAGCCTTTGCCTTTGGCTTTGGCGCAATCGGTGCGGCAATTGCAATATCCAAGGTAGGATCTGCAGCCATGGGAGCGATATCAGAGAGACCTGAGATTGCAACCAATGCGCTTATCTTCATAGCTCTTGCCGAGGGACTTGTTGTCTTCGGATTCATCACTGCCCTGATGATTCTGGGAAAGGTCTAAGATGAGGTACTACGTCATTGGCGATGATGATACTGTTTTGGGCTTCTCTCTAGTGGGAGTCTCCGGCAGGGCCGTGCACACCGAGAGCGAGGCAGAGAATGCCTTTAGCGAGGTGCTTGAGAATAGGGAGTACGGCATTATTCTGATTACCAAGGACGCAGCCGATCTAATTAGAGAAAGAGTTGACAGGTTCCTCTTCTCGGAGTCTTTTCCGCTTATTGTCGAGATTTCATCTCCAGATGGAAGCGTGAGGGACCTGAAGGAGCTTGTTAACGATGCAATAGGGGTAGCGCTATGACGAAGGCTCTCTATGATGAGATACTCAGTGATGGCAAGAAGAAGGCTGATGCCATTTTAAAGGACGCAGAGGAAAAGAGAGAGACGATTTTAGCGGAGGCTAGAAAGACAGCCTCCCAAAGAGCCATGAGCGAGTCTAATCTCTTTGA
>CANRIJ010000079.1 GCA_947630635.1 uncultured Spirochaetaceae bacterium
GCTGTATATCGCTCTTGGCAAAGACTCCGCATCTAGAGGCTATGGTGTATATTTCTGTTGCCTTCTCCGATAGGGCATTTATCTCACCTCTCTCTATGTTTAAGAGCGTTGCCATCTGGTCGATGAAGGCTCCAGTGCCTCCGGCACAGGTGCCATTCATCCTTGCCTCTAGGCCTCCTGTGAGGAAGATAATCTTGGCATCCTCTCCTCCCAGCTCTATTATTGCATCGGCATTTTTCAGAAATTTGTTTGCGCTGATTCTCGTTGCAAAGACTTCCTGCTGAAATGGAATGTCCAAGGATTGGGAGATACCCATTCCGGCAGAGCCCGAGAGGGTAATCTCCATCTCTTCGTCCCCGATAGTGGAGATAAGCCTTTTGAGCATTTCCTCTCCGACTCTTGGTATTTCTGAGTAGTGTCTTTGGTAATCTGAATAGATCAGTTCATCGCCCTTCATTACTGCTATTTTCAGGGTGGTCGATCCTACGTCTATTCCTGTTTTCAGCATGACGAGAAAACATTATACAAAAATCGGAAAAATGTAAATTTAAACTAAGATAATACTGTCTATTTGCTGTAGCGATTTTGCTAAAGATTATTGATCCACATCTTTTTTATAAGCGCTTTTATGGACCTTCTGTTCTTTAGAAGCTTATTGTTTCCTGCTGTTTTTAAGAGTGTGTATAGTCTTTCTCTGATTTCTATTTCTTGTATTATGGCGGATCACTCTCTTATAGAAGAGGGGTTTGAGTTGTATTGTTTTTTGTGTCTTTCGTTTTTATAGAGAGTAGGGCGTTAAAACAGCCTGAGTGTTTTCCAATTCTTCTCTTAAGGCAGATACTAGGCTGACAATTTGATTTCTTTGATACTCTTTTGGTGCTTTGAGCTCTTTTGATTTAGAAGAGCGCTTTGACTATGAAGTACATTGGAAGGGCGATGACTAATAGAAAGATCAGATTCCAAATAGTGAACTCAAGCATGAAGCGACCCTTCTTATCAGGGTATTCTTTGGAGAAGAGACGCAGGGAAATGAGGGACGCAAGGGACGCAACTATTGTTCCAAGCCCTCCGATATCCACTCCGTAAAGTAGGGCAGCTGGGTGAGTTGCATAGGGCTCAAGGAGTATTGCAGCAGGTACATTTGATATCACCTGCGATAGTATTAAGCCAGATAGGAACTCGTTATTTGAAACAAACCTTGTTAGTATTCTTGATACTCCCGGGTGCGATGATATCGAGGATGAGAAGAGAAAGAAGCAGAAGAAGACCACAAGTAGGGGATAGTCGACTCTTTTAAGCGTCTTTCTGTCGAATATGAGAAGCATGATCAACAAAAGCAGGAACATTATGAACCACGGAATCAGGTTGAGCACCGTCATCAAGACCATGAAAAAGAGGCAGACGTAGAACATTCTAAGGGCTTTATTTGGCTCTTCATTGCTCTTTTGATAGCGGATTATAAGCTCATCTTGAAAGCTCTTTCTTGAGATAAATAAGAGCGATAGGAATATGAGAAGGTAGCATACCGCGGCAAGGGGCAGCATCATGGTGAGAAAGCGTGTTGCTGTGAGATTCATCTTATCATAGAGATAGAGATTCTGAGGGTTCCCAAAGGGCGTTGCGAGAGACCCAAGGTTCGCGCTTATGGTCTCTATTACAACAGTTGGGATAATCAGGCTCTCTCTTTCTGCTGTCTTTAAAATGACAATCGTAATTGGTACAAATGTGATAAGGGCAACGTCATTTGTGATAAATGCGCTAAGCACAAAGACAATCGAGGTCAAGAAGACAATAAGCGCAAATGGATGCTTTATTCTTGAGGCGAGCTTTATCAGGGGATCGAACATATTCTCCTTTTTAAAGCCCTCTAGAACCGAGAAGAGCATAAATAGGAGAAATATCGTCTTCCAATTTAGCCTCTCGATTGTCGAGAAAGTGGGTGGGCTTATGCACATTCCGATAATGGCTGCGATAATCGCGATATCGAGCATTATCTCATGCCTGAAGAAAAGGAGCGTTCTCTTAATTATTCTCGGCATATAGACGCCCCTTGTCATCGAATGAGAATACGCTCATATTCTCTAGTGCCTCATCTATGTACTTGTCCATTTCAAGCTTTTTGTAGTGCTCTCTCATCTCCTCAAGATCGGGATGGGTATTCGGGTGCTTTGGAGAGAAGGCTGAGCAGCAGTCCTCAAATGGGAGAATGCTGACCTCGTATGTTCCGATTCTCTTTGCTTTCTCGATTATCTCCTCCTTATCCATGCCCAATAGCGGTCTTAGGATGAGAGAAGAGCACATGCTGTCTGTGAAGACCATGCTCTTTAGTGTCTGGGATGCAACCTGGGACAGTGCCTCTCCAGTTACTATAGCTTCTCCATTTAGCATCTTTAAAAGGCGCTCTGTCGTTTCCATCATGCTGGCTCTGAATAGCAGGGTGGCCTCATTTTCAATTCCCTTCTCTTTGATGTGCTCCTGTCCCTTCAGAAATGGAATTGAGTAAAGCTTTGCCCCCTGAAGGTATGGTGCGATTATTGCAGCGAGTCTCTTTGTCTTCTCTAGGGCCTCTTCAGATGTGAAGGGGTAGGCGTGGAAGTGAAGAAGCGTAAGCTTCATACCTCTCTTTGCCATCATATAGGCAGCAACCGGGCTGTCTATTCCCCCTGATAGAAGGGCAATCCCGCTTCCGGCTGTTCCCACCGGGAGCCCGCTCTCTCCCTTCTTGTCGTTTGAGTAGATGTAGGCCTTGTCTCTTATTTCTACGCTTAGCGTATAGTCTGCGTTATCTAGGTCTACTGTGAGATCTGGATATCTTTTTGATACCACCTTTGCAAGCTCTATCTCGAGCTCTGAGCTTTTTAGGGGAAAGCTCTTATCGCTTCGCTTAGCGGCTACTCTGAAGGAGCCTTTATTTTCAAAAGCAGAGTTATCAAGGCACTCTGAGGCACTCTCTTTTATTCTCTTGAGATCTTTCTCGGATATATAGGACCTTGCGTAGCCTGTTATCCCAAAGGTTGTAGATAGGGCCTTTTCAACCGTCTCATCTGGGCAATCAGAGTCAACGTAGAGATACTCTCTTCCCTTCTCGGTTGTTATTCTCGAAGCATAGGGCTTTAGCTTGTGCTTTATATTCTCTTTGAGCTTCTTCTCAAAGGCATTTCTATTTCCCTTCTTAAGTGATATCTCTCCGAGTTTTATCAAATATAGCTTCTGCATTATATCTCTCCAAGCGCCTTTAAGAAGGCCTTTGCCTCTTCTAGTGTAGTATCGTCTGATATTGAGAGTCTAATGGCCCTCTTTGCATCCTCACTGCTATAGCCAAGGGCTCTATAGGTCTCCTCTGATGATCCCTTCTTGTTGTTTGAGCAGGCAGATCCGGCAGAGATGATAAAGCCCTTGTCATAGAGCATTCTCATAGTCACCTCAGAGGGGTACTTATAAGAAAATGAGGTTATGTATGGAGAGGAGCATTCTCCTGTGAGAAGCCTGGCCTTCAGATTCAAGAGTCCCTCTCTCAGGGTCCTTGATATGAGCTTTGCTCTTTCTCTCTTCTCGCGTTTGTTTTCCTCATGCTCTCTTATGGCCTCGGCAAAGGAGATTATTCCTGGAAGGTTCTCCGTACCTCCCCTTAGGCCATTTTCCTGTCCTCCTCCCTTGGAGAAGGGGATGAAGCTCTCAGGTCTCTTTATATAGAGTGCTCCTATCCCCTTTGGGCCATTTATCTTATGGGATGAGAATGATGCTCCGTCTATATCGAGATTCTTTAGGTCTATATCTATCTTTTCGAATGACTGCACCATGTCTGAGAATATGAGTATTCTGTGCTTCAGGCTCTTATCATAATCCCTTACTTTTTCTGATAGCCTCTTTATATCCTGTATGTTTCCATTTGCGTTTGATGTGTGAATCGATAATACCAGGCGTGTATCTTTCCCAATTAGCTCATCTAATGATGATATATCCACGCTGCCGTTCTTTGTTTTCAGGTATTTTATCTTCCAGCCAAATGCCTCAAGAGAGAAGAGCATCTCTTTTGTGGCTGCATGCTCTATTCTCGTTGCTATGATCTCTCCAGGCTTCTCCTTTGCTAGCGGAAGAAGAAAGCTCTGAATAGACTCTGTGGCACCTGAGGTGAATACTATAGTGCTTTTATCATCAGCATTAAGCGCTCTCTTTATATAGTCTCTCTCTTCTTCGAGCCTCTCTTTTGCCATTCTTGCTGCCTTATATGATGCTGAGGGATTTAGGTAGTACTCTTCCGATGCACCGACATAGGCCTTGAGAGCCCTTTGGGATATCTTGGTTGTTGCGGCATTGTCTAAATAGATAAGAGACATCGCCTCTATTTTCCATAAATTGGCGCTTTTGAGAAAGGCTATATAGAATCAAATAGAGTAGGCTATAGCAGTTTTTCTTATCTTATTTCTTCAGTTTCGGCTTTTGGCTCTATTTTCTGTCTTTGCCTCTATAGTCTTTTTTCGTAGTAATTTTTGGTGTCACATTAGTGTCACATTAGTGTCATTTACAATCATCTTTATCGCCCTAAGGGCAATCAAGATATGCAATTTGCCGAAAATTTATACCTAGGATTTTTAATGTGTCTATTTGTTTTTTATGACCCAATAACCATTTCTAGTTGAGCCAATTCTTTCTAGAATACCTTTTTCGCTCATCAGATTTATTCTTCTCTGGATACTGCTTTTGCTAATTGCGTTCTTATCGGCCAAGCTCGATATTGTGTATTTTGAACTCTCTGAGATCAGCTTAAGTATTTGAAGAGACTCTACATCTAAGTTTGATTCCAAAGTATTTATTTTTTTGTTTTTAGTTGCCTCTGAAATATAGCTAACAATGCTTTCTTCAAGAGCAGGAAATTTGATCGCTATGTCAGAATTCTTTATCTTCTTTTTGAAGCAGATTCACTGAGCTACTATACCCATTGTATCCTTGATCTTATTGGGAATATCCACAAGAAGCTTTTTTGAGTTAGAAAGTCCGATTACATTTCCATTATCGTCACATCCGATGTATATCTTGCCGCCTTGGGCATTGGCAAAACCACTGACCCATTTAAGATAATCACCCTCCATGTGCTTTTCCATTCGATATTATGGCTTTCTGGCATTTTTAATAACCTTTATATTTACCAAACGACTCTTTGTTGAAGATATTATACCTAACCTCTCTTCATTTTAATCAGAAATGCTTAAGTTAAATTTTATTTTTTTTTCAAGCCATTAGATTTTTCAGTGTCATAGCAACAATTTTTGTTGTGGGGTTAAAAAGGCTAATGTAGACTTTATTTGGAGGAAGGAATGAAAAAGTACCTATGTTTAGCGTTAGCGCTCTTAATGTGCCTCATGGTTACAGTATCATGCAGCACTTCAAAAGATGCTGCTGCTCCAAGTGAGAACGTCGATGTTAAGAATAGCGCGGCTGTTGATAATGATGCTGATGATAATAGCGATAGCGAGGCTATTGGCGCGCCGGAGGCTGAAGAGGCTCCCGCTGTTGAAGAGGAGAAGGCAGTAGTCGCTCCTGATTATTACACAGACTCACTTACTCAGAAGGATCCTGTTCCTGAATGGCTAATGGGAGCTTGGGAGAGTGAGGAAGGCGATCCGAATAGCGGAGTAAAGGCTCTCTATGTCTCGGAGGATTCGTTTACCTTGATTATTGACGGTTTTGAGATCGACCTCTTTGCCGATAGCGATATGATTAAGGCAAATTCTTATTCATCAGAGGATGAGTATTTTGTCAATGCTTGGGGATCCTATGAGGATGGCGGCATGACAAAGGACTTTATCGGATTTATAAATATTTCCAATTTAATTGATCATATTGGCTTCGACCTCTCTATGATAGCCTCAAATGAGGATGGCGTTGCCTTCTATGATAGCCTTATTATTCCTTGACTTTAGGATGGGTTTGACTATAAAAAATGGGCTCGTTTGAGCCCATTTTTTTTGGTCGATGTAAGGATTGAACTTACGACATCTTGCACGTCAAGCAAGCGCTCTCCCGCTGAGCTAATCGACCATCGTGAGAAAAATAGTAATAGAAATAGGCCTATTTTGTCTATAGATATCATTCTAAGAAATATACATCTATGACATAATCAGTCTATGGAAAAACAAGAAGAGAAGAGCGAGAAGGAAAAATCTGGTTTCTGGAAGAAATATGGCCTCTTTATAAATGGTGTTTTGGTCTTTGGCGCTCTTGCTGCGATCATGATCTATTTCATGGTCAAATACTGATATGAAGATTGCCTTAATTGGATATAACGCTACTGGCAAGACCACTCTTGGTCTTGAGATAGCAAGAAGACTCTCTATTGCCCATATGAGCCTAGATGATGTTAGGTACTCTCTCGATGGCGAGGAGAGCAACCTGGAAGAGGCAGTAAAGAGGGTAGAGGCGTTTTTGGATAATAATGACAGCTGGGTAATTGATGGCAATCAGCCAAGGCTCTCTGAGCGTAGAAAGCTTGAGGAGGCAGACATTATCATTCTCTTTGATTTCAACAGAATCCAATCTCTGAAGTGGGCAATCAAAAGACATAGAGAGAATAAGAGAAAGGGTCTTGAAAAGCCGCGAGAGAAGGTGGGATATGACTACATTTTATATACTCTCCATGGAGGAAGGACATGGAGACAGAGAGCCCATTGGAATAGAATCCTCACCCGCCATAAAGATAAGACAATAGTCCTTAAAAAGCCTTGTGATATAGATAGCCTTTTAAATGGCAGATTCAGTCTCAAAGAGAGGGATTCTATTCAATCTGATATAGAGCCTTAGCAAATTTTTTGGCGTCATTCTCGCCCATGAAAATAATTTCGTGAAAAATTTCCTTAAAATTTTTTAATTTTTTAAATACTAAAAATATAAATTCTTATA
>CANRIJ010000080.1 GCA_947630635.1 uncultured Spirochaetaceae bacterium
CCTCGTCTCTGATTTTGCATCTGCTCTTGCCTTTATAAAGGAAAAGGAGGATGGCTTTTCTTCTGTTGTAGAGCAGGGCGGAGCAAACTTCTCAGGGGGCCAGAAGCAAAGACTCTCGATTGCAAGGTCCTTGTTGAAAAAGCCCAAGATCCTGATCTTGGATGACTCTACATCAGCAGTCGATACTGCAACTGATAAGAGCATCAGAGAGGCACTCAATACAAAGGTGAAGGGGATGACGAAGATCATAATCTCGCAGCGTATCTCCTCAATAGAGGATGCTTCTCAGATAGTAATCATGAATAAGGGCGAGATTGAGGATGTGGGAACTCATGAGGAGCTCTTAGAGCGCAATGAGGGCTACAAGGACCTTTTTTATACGCAGACAAGGGGGTCGGAGAATGGGTAAATTCAGGCCTGGGGTAAAGGCAAAGCACCCTATAAAGACTCTCATGCGTGTCTTAAAAGACGTCTTTGGAAAGAAGAAGGCGCTTCTCTTCTTCATATTCATATGTATAGTTGTCGTTGCCTTTGCAACTGTATACTCGGCGAATTTCATAGGCGACTTCATAGATAACTTTGTAGAGCCGCTAATTGGCGTTGAGAGCCCAGATTGGATGCCTGCGATTATAAGCCTTGTGAAGTTTGGAGCGGTGATTTTGCTATCCATCGTCTTCAATTTCCTGATGAGCTTTATTATGGTCACTGTTGCTCAGGGCTCTATATACAATATCAGAATCGGCATGTTCAGGCACTTGGAAAGGCTTCCGCTCTCATTCTTTGACAGGCATAGCCATGGCTCATTGATGTCGCGCTTCACCAATGATACAGATACTCTCAATCAGCTTATCTCCAATGGTCTCGTGCAGCTGATGCAGGCCTTTATAACGGTCATCATGGTCTTTGTGTCAATGTGGGCCAACTCGTGGCCTCTGACACTTATCGTTGTCCTCTTCATTGGAGTTCTCTTCTTGGCAGTTAAGCTTGTGGGAAAGAAGTCAGGCGCATACTTTTCCGCTCAGCAGAAGGACCTTGGAGAGGTAAATGGCTTTATAGAGGAGATGATCAATGGACAGAGGGTTGTAAAGGTCTTCTGCCACGAAGAGGCTGCCAAGAAGGACTTTGACAGGCTAAATGAAAAGCTAAGACGTTCAATGGGGAAGGCAAATGCATGGGCAAACTCCATGGGACCGCTGACAAATAACATCGGAAACATACAATATGTCGTGCTTGTTCTAATCGGAGCATGGATTTCCATTCATACTGGCGGTATCTACTCAATTGGGCTTCTTGCGGCCTTTCTGCAGCTCTCAAGATCCTTTTCCAATAACCTTGGACAGATGTCCAATCAGCTCAATACGGTTCTTATTGCCCTTGCAGGTGCTGAGCGAATCTATGAGCTGGACGCTGAGAGAGTAGAGACAGACGATGGGAAGGTGACTCTTGTAAACCTCGATGAAGAGGGTGAGAAGACTGATAGGGTCACAGGAAGATGGGGTTGGAGAGTCCATGAGAACATTGAAATGCATAAGGCGCACTCTGTTAAGAGAGCAATCTCTCCAGAGCTTCCAGAGAAGCCGGAGAGAATCAGGGATGAGGCATGGCGAGTTCCTGAGGATGGCGGTGAGAGATTTGCCTATGTTCCTCTAAAAGGCGAGGTGATAATGAAGAATGTCGACTTTGGCTACTATCCAGATAGAATAGTTCTTCATGATATATCCCTATATGCAACACCCGGTCAGAAGATTGCCTTTGTCGGCTCGACGGGAGCTGGAAAGACCACTATCACAAATCTTCTAAATAGGTTCTACAACATCCAAAAGGGCGTAATTACCTTCGATGGCATAGATATTATGGACATAAAGCTCGATGATTTAAGGCACTCCCTGGGCATGGTCCTTCAGGATACCAATCTCTTTTCGGGAACAATCAAGGAGAATATAAAGTTCGGAAAGCTTGATGCTACGGATGAGGAGGTTGTAAATGCCGCAAAGCTCTCAAACGCAGATGACTTTATAAGAATGATGCCCGATGGCTATGATACATACATAACAAACAATGGAGAGGGGCTATCACAGGGACAGAGACAGCTAATTTCTATTGCCAGGGCGGCAATCGGCAATCCACCGGTACTTATAATGGATGAGGCAACGAGCTCAATAGATACCCATACAGAGGCACTTGTCCAGTCTGGAATGGACCGCTTAATGGAGGGGAGAACGGTCTTTGTAATAGCCCATAGGCTCTCTACGGTCAGAAATAGCGATGCAATAATGGTCTTGGATCACGGAAGAATCATAGAGAGGGGAAATCACGAGGATCTAATTAAGGCCAGGGGCGTTTACTACCAGCTCTATACCGGTGCATTCGAGCTTGACTGATTGAGATCTGATAAAACTCAAGGCTTTGTCTTAATAGATTTAGCATAGGTTTGATCAAAAAAAAGGACTGCTGAGGTGCTTGGCAGTCCTTTATGCATTTCCCTTTATATTACTTTGACGTAATGTTCTTGACGATGTTCTCTACCTGAGCCTGGGTAAGTCCTACGCTATTTACAAGGTAGTTATTGGCAACGTTTACCAGCTCGCTGTCAGTCGGGGTCTTTCCTCCATTGAGGTTTGCCAAGAACTGAACGATGATTTTTCCGATTGCATTATACTGCTCAGTGTCTTTCTCGACTCCGTTGTAGTTCATGTAGCTTGTCATATAGTCCTCGACAATCTCATCGACTGTGGATCCAGTCAGTGCCTCGAGAAGTGCTACGACCATTCCAGCTCTGTCCTTTCCCTCGTTGCAGTGAATGTAGACTGGAGTCTCGGCATTTGCTAGGAAGGCAAGACCGTTCTTTAAGCCCTCTGTGAACTCAGGTGCGAAGAAGTCGATTCCAAGGTTTAGAAATACCATATTTCCACTCTCGTAGATCTTCTTGTAGTTTGGAGCCTCGTCCATATGTGACAGCGCGCTCTCCTCGCTATCTGCAAGGTTGATTACAGAGACGATATTTGCGCTCTTTATAAGCTCATCTGCATAGGGGGCTCTACTATCTCCATATACTGGATTGCACCCTCTGAAGATGATCCCCTCTGGTATATTTCCTTGGGATACGCTTCTGAAGTTGGCAAAGACCTCATCTGATGAGTAGTCTTCTCTGTTTTCGCTTTTAACGAGGTGGCGGATCATGTACTCATCTTTGTAGCCGCCCTTGTCCTTCATTGAGACTGTCACAGGAGTTCCCTCGGTGGCTCCAGTCTCTCCAGCTAGGTTTCCATGGTTAATGGCAAGCTCAATGACATCATCGGTATCTGTGATGTAGAGTCTCATGACATAGTTGCCGTTGTCTACATCTGAATAGCTTGTGCCAACTGGCATATCCATTACGCTGTCGCCGATTGCAACTATTGCAATATCTCCTGGCTCATAGCCTGAGTTCATTGCGTCACTTGCCGAAATCGAGGCGTAGATATTGCCATACTTTGATATTGAGGATACTTCGCCATTTAGCTCTGGGTAGCTGACAGGTGCTACACTCTCTGCCTTCTTTGTGCTCTGGCATGAGAAGAAGAGAAGAGACGCGATTAAGAGGATTGATAGGTATTTGAGTTTTTTCATTGGTAACCTCCACTTAGATTCTATTTGGATTTAGGCTCTTATTAAAGCTTTCCATATCCTTAAAGCCTGTTCCAGTTATTAGGACTACTATGGTTTTGTCATTGCCAAACTCCCTTTTGATTCTCTCAAGGTCCTTTTTCAGGGCAGCATAGGAGGTTGCTGCAGCAGGCTCAGCGAGGACGCCAGAGAGCTCCCCGAGCTCTTTCTGGGATGAGAATATCTCCTCGTCCTTGACCCTTGTTGACCACCCATTTGCCTCTTTGATGAGTTTGACTGCGATCCTTCCGGCCGCGGGAAGGCCAACGCTTATGCTGTCTGCCCTGGTTGTAGGCTTGATAGGGGAGTAGTCTCCTCTCTCAAGAGCGTTTGATATCGCAGCTGAGCGCTCGCTCTGGGCGCATATGACGCGAGGAAGGCGCTCTATGAGGCCTGCATCTCTCAGGTCCTTGAAGCCCTTTATAACGCCGCTTATGATGCATCCATCCCCAACTGGTACGTAGACAATATCTGGTGCCTTTCTTCCAAGCTCCTCAAAGAGCTCAATAGAGACTGACTTCTTTCCCTCGATTGTTATGGGGTTATAGGCAGTATTTCTGTTTATTCCGCCATGCTCTTTTGTATAGGCGATGGACATTCTAAATGCGTCATCGTAGCTTCCATCTACTTCTTTGACCTCAGCTCCATATATGTATGACTGCATCAGCTTGCTCTTTGGAGCGCTCTTTGGCACAAAGAGCACTATCTTAACTCCAAAGGCAGCTCCGATCGCACTCATGGCAGCTCCTGCATTTCCAGTTGATGCAAGGACGATTTTCTCTTCATTCATGCTCTTTGCCTGAACAAGAGCCATGAAGGAGGCCCTGTCTTTGAAGGAGCCTGATATAAGCTGGCTATCGAGCTTTAGATAGAGGTTTTCAAGTCCAAGCCTCTCTCTGAGTCTCATAGGCGCCATAAGAGGGGTATTTCCAACGGGATAGGCCCTCTCTAGGCTCTCATCATACTCATATGGTGAGAAGTCCTTAGCACTTACATGCTCTTTTTTCCCTGCCTCTTTGAGAGCCTCATCGCTGAGCCTTATCTCGAGAACGCCCCTGTCAAATTCTCTTTCGCTGTTTTTCTTCTCGCACTCCGGGCAGTGGTACATGACCCTATCTCCAGAGTACTCTCTGCCGCAGTCTGAGCATACGTATTTGAATCTCATATAAACTCCGCTAAAAAAGGGGCGATTGCCCCTTTTGCTATTTTTCTACCATCTGATTGAATTCATCGATAAGAGAATCGATTTTATCCATGCACTTTGGAATCTCTTTCCAGTAGTTCTCGTCATACCACTGTCTATTGAGCTCCTCATAGGTCTTGCCCTGCTGCTCAACCCATGTGTAGTACTTGAGATTGTGTATTCTGAGTCTTTCGTAGTAGGTGAGCTCGAGTGCATTTGCAATGCTCTGATGCATAAGGGCTCCGCTATGGACTCTTGCAGCCTCTATCTGGCTGAACTTGCCCTGCTCATCCTCAAGCTCCTTCAGTCTTGATGTATACATTGAGGATGAGTCTGTAAGGACGGTGAATACCACGTCATTTTCGTTCATCTCATAGTACTTTGCCATCTTGATGGCAGAGAGCATATTGCCGATTCCGGAGATGCCGAATAGAGAGAGATTCTCGATGTCCTTGTCCTTCACTCCTATCGATGAAAGATACTCATGTCCCTCTTTTTCATTGAAGAGCCTGAAGATGTCCATGCAGTCCTGGTCATCGATTGCAAGAATCATATCTGTGTTTCTCACATTGTGAATCCATGGTACGTGCTTATCTCCAATTCCCTCGATTCTGTGGGCTCCGAATCCGTTTCTCAAGAGCGTAGGACACTGAAGGGCCTCTCCAGCTCCGATCTTGATATTCGGAAATACATCCTTTAGGTGGTCTCCGGCTGCAAGGGTGCCCCCAGATCCGGTTGAGGAGGCATAGGCCTTGATATGGTCTTTGTCTACTCCCTCATTCTCGAGAGCCTCAATTATTGCAGAGCCAGTTACCTCATAGTGCCAGAGATAGTTCTCGAACTGCTCGAACTGGTTGAAGATGACGATGTGCTTTCCTCTCTCTCTATCCAGTTCGTGGCACTTGTCGAAGATCTCCTTGACATTTGACTCGCATCCAGGGGTTGCGATGATCTCTCCAGCTACGCTCTTGAGCCAATTGAATCTCTCCTGGGACATATTCTCTGGAAGTATTGCGATGCTCTTGCATCCCAAGAGTGCGCTATTATAAGCCCCGCCTCTGCAGTAGTTTCCAGTTGATGGCCAAACTGCAACCTGCTCGACTGCATCGAAGTTTCCGGTAACCAGTGCCGGTGCAAGGCAGGAGTAGGTGGCTCCTACTTTATGCACTCCGCATGGAAACCACTTTCCCGCCAGTGCGAAGATTCTTGCCTTGGTTCCGGTGATCTCCCTTGGAATCTCAATATAGTTGACCTTTGAGAAGAGTCCGCCCTTCTCTTTAGGCTCGTTGTGCCAGTTGATTCTATATAGATTGATTGGGTTTACGTCCCAAAGTCCTACATTCTTGAGCTGGTCAAGAACATCCTTTTTTATGAGTTTGGGATTGATCATCTCTCTGAATGTCGGGAGCTTGATATTCTTCTCTTTGCACCTTGCGGCATTCTTCTTTATGATCTCCGGGTGTTTTTCCAAATTGATAAGCATCTGATCCTCCGTTTCTATTTCATTTTAACTACTATATTATCTTAACTGATAAATTCCAATTGCATGTTGCAGACTGTTGTTATTTTACAACCCTTCCAGCACCATTGATTTTTATTCTCTTGTCCTTCAGAGACCCTTCAAAGAGATCTTTCACCTTTGAGCCCATCTTTAGGTAGCCCATCTCGCTCATAAAGAGCTTTTTGAGCTCTTTCTTTGTGTAGTAGCTCTTCTCTCCATTCTCAAGGATATAGAGAATGCAGTTTGCTCCCTCATAGTAGGGAATCTGGTAGGAGTAGCGAATGGCAGAGTCTGGAGTAGGCCTAAATGAGGTGCTCTTCTCAGTGAAGAAGACGCATTCGCCATCCTCTTCTTCAAAGTTTGAGCCAAGGTCTTTTTCCAGCTCTTTCAGCTTTGCGGCAATTCTCTCAGAGGCTTTTTAAGCCCTACTGAATTGAGGACCCTTTTAAATAGAAGAGACTCCCTGATGGGTCCCTCTTCTTCTATTATTG
>CANRIJ010000081.1 GCA_947630635.1 uncultured Spirochaetaceae bacterium
GCCTGCTATGATCTCGCTATACTCTATATCAAGAGAATACACATCACATACTCTATTAAGAACCCTAACAGCCTCATTCACGATCTCAGGCCCGATTCCATCTCCCTTAATTAGTCCTACTCTCATTTATTCTTCCTCAGGTATGGTATTAGTCCGCCCTCTTTGATTAGCTCCTGCATAAAGGGCGGAAATGGCTCTGCGCTGAAGCTCTTTCCATTTGTCAGGTCCCTAATGACTCCAGTGTCGAGATCCACCTCAAGCTCATCGCCCTCATCTATCTCATCGCTTGCCTCAATAGACTCAAGAATTGGAAGACCGATATTGATTGAGTTTCTGAAGAAGATCCTTGCAAAGGTCTTTGCAATTACAAGGCTAACTCCAGAGGCCTTAATGGCTATTGGGGCATGCTCACGAGAGGAGCCGCATCCGAAGTTCTTTCCACCGACTATGATGTCGCCCTTTTGGACCCTGCCCACAAAGGTCGGGTCTATGTCTTCCATGCAGTGAGCGCTGAGCTCCTTCTCATCCGATGTATTTAGATACCTTGCGGGGATAATGACATCGGTATCTATGTTGTCCCCATACTTTATAGCTCTTCCCTTTAGAATCACTTTACGTCCTCCCTTACTCCAATGTGTCCAAGAATTGCAGATGCTGCTGCAACAGATGGGGAGGAAAGATATACAAAGCTCTTAGTGCTTCCCATTCTTCCAACGAAGTTTCTATTGGTGGTCGACACGCATACCTCTCCATCTGCGAGTATTCCCATATAGCCGCCA
The DNA here is from genome assembly GCA_947630635.1 of uncultured Spirochaetaceae bacterium. Taxonomy (GTDB): domain Bacteria; phylum Spirochaetota; class Spirochaetia; order Sphaerochaetales; family Sphaerochaetaceae; genus Ornithospirochaeta. The sequence continues at coordinate 780 of CANRIJ010000081.1, forward strand.
AGGCACGGACCGCAAGTGGGAGTGGAGATAACAGCCCCTGCGTCAGAGAAGATATCAAAGAGTCCCTCATCCATTGCCTCTCTCCAGATTTTAGGAGTTGCAGGGATTACGATGCACCTAACACCATCATGAACCTTATGTCCCTTCATAACCTCTGCTGCCGCTCTAAGGTCGCTTAGCCTTCCATTTGTACAAGATCCAATTACAACCTGGTCAACCTTGATATCTCTGCTCTCTCTTGCAAGGTGGGTATTCTCAGGAAGGTGAGGATAGCTCACTGTCTCCTCGAGACTCGAGAGGTCAATCTCTATAGTCTCTGAGTATTTCGCATCCTCATCTGGATAGAAGACCTTCGGCTCCTTTGCGCCGTGCTCTTTCAGGTACTCAAGGGTCTTATCGTCAACTGGGAAAATGCCTGCTTTAGCACCCGCTTCAATTGCCATATTGGAGACAGTGAACCTATCATCCATAGTAAGGGACGAGATGCCCTCTCCCGAAAACTCAAGTGCCTTGTAGAGCGCCCCATCAACTCCGATTCTACCAATCAGATGGAGTATAAGGTCCTTTCCTGATACATTCTCCCTTAGCTTTCCATTTAAAATCACCTTAATTGACTCCGGAACCTTGAACCAAGCCTTTCCAGTTGCCATTCCAGCTGCCATATCAGTCGATCCGACTCCAGTTGAGAAGGCCCCAAGAGCTCCATATGTGCATGTATGGCTATCTGCTCCGATTACAACATCCCCTGCTGTAACAAGGCCCTTCTCAGGCAGGAGTGCATGCTCAATTCCGACTCTTCCAACCTCAAAGTAATTCTCGATTTTTTTATCCTTTGCAAAGAGACGGACGCATTTGCACTGCTCTGCTGCCTTTATATCCTTATTTGGAGTGAAGTGGTCTGGAACAAGCGCGATCTTCGACTTGTCAAATACATCCTTTACTCCGAACTTCTCGAATTCCCTAATTGCAACCGGACTTGTAATATCGTTGCCAAGAACCATGTCCAAGTCTGCCATAATAAGCTCTCCTGGGTGCACGCTCTCCTTATGAGATGCACGAGCGAGAATCTTCTCGGCTATATTCACCTAAGCCTCCATCTTATCTGTATGCCCCATGAGCATATCATTCTCAAACGACATAGCCTGAGCTGTCACGCCAGGGGCTATGGATGAAGAAGACTCATCAAGCATTCTGTTCACTGCCTTGAGACAAGCAAGTATAGAGGCCTCAATTACATCTGTGGAGACTCCCCTTCCCCTGAAGACGCCTCTCTGGTCAGAGATCTTCACAATGGCCTCCCCTAGGGCATCCCTATGCTCTGTTACAGCCTCAAGGTTGTACTCCTCAAGAGAAAATGGATGCTTGATTATCTTCTCAATGGTTCTCAAAGAGGCATATATCGGTCCTGTTCCAGTCGATACATCCTGGTATATCTTATCGCCCTTCTTGAGAGTTATTACTGCGGAGCTTGTCATATTGTTTCCGCTGTTTATGACAAACGACACAAGGGACCAGAGCTGAGTGCTCTCGCTCTCAGTCGACTCAACGAGGGCAACTATGTCTCTCTCTGATATATTCTTCTTTCTGTCGCAGAGCTTCTTGAACTCCACGAAGATTCTCTCGATCTCAGCCTCGCTGAGGTTATATCCCAGCTCCTCGAGCTTCTTCTCCAGGGCATGCTGCCCTGAGTGCTTTCCAAGTATAAGATTCGTCTTCACGACTCCGACTGACTCAGGAGTCATGATCTCGTAGGTCTTTCTGTTGCTGATCATCCCATGCTGGTGAATGCCAGACTCATGGGCAAAGGCATTGTCCCCTACAATAGCCTTCGATGGATTTATCTTGACACCGGTAATAGATGAGAGAAGGCGCGCGGATTTTGCAATCTCAGTCGTGTTTATACCGGTTGTATAGTCATATTTATCAGACCTTGTCCTAAGTGCCATGACAACCTCTTCCATGGCTGCATTTCCCGCTCTCTCTCCAATGCCGCAGAGCGTGCACTCAACCTGCCTTGCGCCAGCCTCTATTCCGCTGATTGTGTTTGCAACGGCAAGTCCAAGGTCATTGTGGTTATGCATAGATATAATCGCCTTGTCGATATTTGGAACGCTATTCTTGACGTAGCTGATCATATCGTAGATCTCCTGAGGAGTTGAGTAGCCAACCGTATCAGGAAGATTGATAGTAGTCGCTCCCCTCTTGATTGCTGTCTCGACTACTCTGCACATATAGTCCCTATCTGTTCTTGTTGCGTCCTCAAGAGAGAACTCAACGTCAGATAGAAGGCTCTTTGCGTACCTTACGGCCTCCTCGATTCTCTCGAGGGCCTTTTCACGCGTCATCTTGAGCTTATACTCCAGATGAAGATCGCTCGTGGCCAAGAATACATGGATTCTCGGGGCCACGGCTTTCTTTACAGCCTCGTATGCTGCATCAATGTCCTTTTTAAGAGCACGCGCAAGAGATGCAACCTTCGCATCCTTAATCGCAAGTGCGATTCTCTCAACGCTCTCTGCATCTCCTGCCGAGGAAATGGCAAAGCCAGCCTCTATAATATCCACGCCGAGCTTCTCAAGCTGGAGAGCAAGCCTTACCTTCTCCTCAATATTCATCGAGTAGCCAGGAGCCTGCTCTCCATCTCTGAGTGTCGTGTCAAAAATATAAATTCTATCTGCCATCATCGTGCCCTTTATATATAGTTATTTGTCCTCTTTCTTGAGCCAGCTCATCAGACTTCTGAGCTTCTTGCCAGTTCTCTCGAGCTCTGTATCGGCCTCAATTCTCTTCATGGCATTGAAGTATGGGCGGCCAACCTGGTTCTCAAGTAGCCAATTTCTCGCAAAGGTTCCCTCCTGGATATCCTTGAGAACACCCTTCATAGCCTTCTTGGTATCATCGGTTATGATCTTTGGGCCAGTTGTATAATCGCCATACTCGGCTGTATCGCTGATTGAGTATCTCATGTACTCGAATCCGCCCTGGTTGATGAGGTCTACAATGAGCTTCATCTCATGGCAGCACTCAAAATATGCCATCTCTGGCTGATAGCCTGCCTCTACGAGAGTATCGAATCCTGCCTTGATAAGTGCTGTAACTCCGCCACAGAGAACTGCCTGCTCGCCAAAGAGGTCTGTCTCGGTCTCCTCTTTGAATGTGGTCTCGAAGATACCTGCTCTTCCCGCTCCGATGCCAGCTGCATATGCAAGTGCTACATCGTGGCTATCTCCACTTGGGTCCTGATGGACGGCAATAAGAGAAGGAACGCCCTTTCCCTCTTGGTACTGGCTTCTGACTGTGTGGCCCGGTCCCTTAGGTGCGATCATTATGACGTTGATATCCTTATCGGGCTTGATCTGTCCGAAGTGGATATTAAAGCCGTGTGCGAATGCAAGGTATGAGCCCTTCTTCAAATTAGGCTCGATTGACTCTTTGAAGAGCTTTGCCTGCTTCTCATCGTTTACGAGAATCATAACGACATCGGCCTTCTTGACAGCCTCTTCTGTTGTCATGACCTTGAGTCCAGCCTCTTCGGCCTTTGCCCAGCTCTTAGAGCCATTGTAGAGTCCGACTATGACATCGACTCCAGACTCATGGAGATTGAGTGCATGTGCGTGTCCCTGGCTGCCATATCCGATAATGGCAACTGTTTTGCCCTTGAGCTTAGACATATCAGCGTCTTTCTCGTAGTACATTTTGCTCATTTTTCACCTTCCTTAGATTTATAGATCGTCTCCATAGGAGATATCAGCGAGTTTAGAGTCTCCCCTTCCAAGAGCTGTGAGACCAGTTCTTACAAGCTCGATTATCCCAAAGGGCCTTGCAATCTCTATAAAGGACTCAAGCTTATCGCTATTTCCAGTAATCTGGAATGTGACGGAGGAGAGCGTCACATCGATTATCTTTGCCTTGAAGATCTCGCCGACAGATAGAATGCTTGTTCTGTTGACTGAGTCGCATTTGACTTTCACAAGTATGAGCTCTGCGCTCACAGCTCCTGAGCGAGTCATCTCGCTGACTCTAATTACATCCACAAGCTTCTCAACCTGTCTCTTGATCTGCTCGACAATCTGCCTATCGCCAGTCACGACGATTGTTATTCGGCTTCTCTCGGCACTCTCAGTCTCACCAACTGAGAGAGAGTCGATGTTATAGCCTCTTCTGGAGAAGAGGGATACGACTCTCATAAGAACGCCGCTCTTATTGTTTACCAATATTGAAAGGGTATATTTATTGTCCGAATTGGAATAATCCATTTTCCCTCCAATGGGCCAATATGCCCATAGAGTGAAGAATGTGGTGAATCTGAATTCCTGTCAATATGTATGTTATAAAATATATTTTTTTTATTTGATAATCATCAATAATATTTGCTAATATTCGATAATGCAAACATTAAAAGAAGTATGCGCAAAGGGTTCTCTTCTTAATGACATAGTTGAGTTCTCAATACAGAATGACAGGCTCTCTGATATGAGGGGGGAGATCTCCGCCTCACATATAAAGAGCACCAGAATAAGCGCAATATCCTCTTCCCTGAGAATTGAGGGCGCAAGGATAAAGGACTATGAGCTCGAGAGGCTGATAAATGGAATGAGCCTTCCCTCCTTTTCGGAGAAGGAGAGAAGGGAGGCGCTTGGATACATTAGGGCATATGACAAAATAGAGAGAGAATTCGATAGCCTTCCGATAAGCGAGAAGAGCATTCTGTCACTCCACTCCCTAATGATGGGAAGAGAGGCCTCTTACCGAAAGGGCGATAAGCCAAAGCAGAACATCCTAAAGAGCGAGCCAGAGGTCGAAAATGAGAGAGCAGACCTTGTTGAGATATCCCTCAGATCGATTATCGATGACTATAACAGAAATGAGACAAGAGAAAACAGAATACTGCTATCACTCTCGTTCATAGAAGCCTTTCTCTCAATCAATCCCTTTGAGGAGGGAAATGGAAGGCTATCAAGGCTTCTATTTCGCCTATTGCTTTTGAGGGGAGGCTACAATGTCATCAGGGCAATACCATTTGAGAGGAAGATGGAGGAAGAGCGAAAGCAGTATCTAAACGCCCTGAGAAGAAGCCAGGACAGGAGAGACCTCGAGCCCTTTCTATCCTATTTCATGAAGACGCTCCTCATATCTGGAGAGAGGGTCTTTCTAAGTGCCGGGAAAAAGGAGAGCATAGAGAGCATAGAGCTATCTCCGCTAGAGAGAGAGATCGTCAAGATGATTCAGGAGGAGAGGTCTGTTTATACCTCAAAGATAGTAGAGACTCTCTCGAACTACCCCTCTCCTACCATAAAGAAGGCGCTGGCAAGACTTGTGCTAGATGGAAAAATCGAGATGCATGGAAAGGGGCGAGGAACCTTCTATTCGCTATAAGAGGCACTTTGAGATAAAGGCCTTGAAGTCGGCATCGTCTTTTCTATACCTATAAGACCTGATTCCAAGCCTCTCGGCAGCATCGACATTCTCCTCTCTATCATCGATGAAAAAGGCATTCTCTGCCTTAAAGCCCATATGTTTGAGAATGAACTCGTAGAATTCCCCATTGGGCTTTGAGAGATGTATCTCATTTGATAAAAATAGGAAATCGGGAAGGCTAGATGCCTCTCTCATATTCTCCTTGAACCAAGAGCTGTAGGGCTCAAAGGTATTGGAGCCATATACCACACTCGAGCCCGAGCGCTTTATTCTCTTTATCTCCTCGAGTACGACTTTGTTCTCATAGGGATGGTAGTTATTAAGGAAAATAGAGTCATCAGCCTTGACTGAGAATTTCTCAGAGAGATGAGCGTAGTACTCCTTAATGCCCATAGCGCCCTCCATGATTTTTGAATTCAGAGCCCTGAAGTCCTCGATAAAATCAAGTGCATCGACATCTATATCCCTTGCAACATCCCTTAAAGTCTTGCACTCAGTCATAACCACCTCTCCGATATCAAAGATGAATAGCCTGTCCATTACCATGTGCCGCCAAATTTGAGCTTTACTCCAAAGAGGGCCTCAGGATTGAAGTCAAAGCGC
>CANRIJ010000082.1 GCA_947630635.1 uncultured Spirochaetaceae bacterium
GAGTTCATCCTCCTCTATCATTTCAGCCGCATAATAGCCAGAAGAAACCAAGAGATATGAAAGAAGCCTATTAAGGACCTTTAGGTATTCATCGAAATTTTGGTAAGACTTTTTGATATATTCTCCTCCACCACCCTTTAAGGCGACTCCAGAGTGAAGCCGAAAAGCATCACCTACGGCTATAAGGCGAGCAAATTCCCTCTCTGCTTTCTCCAGGTTATCCTCTCTATCTGAGAAGAGCCTTATAGAGTCTTCGCTTAAAGTCTCATAATATGATTTGATTTTCTCCTTATTCTCTTCTACATAGGCATTTAGGTTTTTCTTAACCATAGTCTCTTCCTTTTACTGAAGATAACCACGATTGAAAGAATGGAAAAGAAAATTAAGTATAGAGTCCAGTCAATGAGAGGGTTCCTATTTGTCTTAGAGTTGTGTTTGAAGTATTGTTGAAATTAGAGAACTCTGCCTGAACAACCACATATATTGCGAGCTGGTAGTCAACGTTATTTGAAAGCGCTCCTAGACTGGCTAAATTCTCTGATATCTCGTTTCCTACAATATTTGAGCCAAAGTATGTGCTCTCAGGAGACCTATTTGTAAAATTGGTGCCATTATATCTCAAGAGCTGAATTGGAAAAGATATACTATCTTCTGTATCATTGAGGTCTATAAGATTCAAAACCCCATTATTTGAGTCCAGATCAAATGCAAAATTCCATTGATTATCCACAAGATTCAAATCTGGGTATACAACAGCCTCATTGTTTTCAGTGACATTTATATTGTCTCCTAGTATCGGTTTTCTAAACTGGAAGACGCCATAGTCAATATACTCTGACTCCTCATTATAAGAAGTGTTATAGCTTGAAGTGACAAATGGCACACCCTGGTTTTGGTCAAAGAAAGGCATACCCTCTGTTGCATTGCAATAAGTGTTATTCATTTCGCTTACTGCTGATGAGAAACCAGATGAGACCTGATTTGGATTTGGCAGAATCTGATAGAATAATGCGAGTCTTGGAAATCCTGCTTTGTAATTGAATTCTCCACCTCCAGGAAGCGCTGAGTTATTTAGTCGAATTCTATACTCAAGGTCATAGGCAGATCCTGAAACGGTTGATGTTGAATAATCGCTCCAAGTCAGGGAGTAGATATTCGGGATACCGCAGGATGTAAACAAAATAAAGAGGGCACATATAGAAAAGAATAGAATATTCCTTTTCATGTGCCCTCCCAGTCTAATTTAGATTAGTTTAATGAGCTAATGTAAGAATCAAGGTCTTTTGCAATCTGATCTATTTCTGCATTAAGCTCAGCCTCAGTCATTACCGGATACTCAAGAGTTGCCTCTCCATCATCTGTCCAGTAGACATTGAGATCTGTGTATCTTCCTGGATAAGTCTCATCAAGAAGTGTGAGTGCAGACTCTGCATCATCAAGCGAAATTGACTGCGGATAAGTTATTGTGGCATTTCTAGGACCTGCAGTTATTGTGATTGGCACAATACTGCCTATAGTTCTCTCTATGGTAAAGTCCTCAGGATTCTCTATCTCCTTGCCCTTCTCAAATTCGTAAGAGCCACTTTCATCTGAGAGCTGGGCAATTCTGGTTACTGCGATTCTTGCATATTCGCCGTTATCCTCACCATACTCACCAACAAGCTGCTCATAGGTTGCAAGCGCAAGTTCAGTGTCGCCCATCTTCTCATAGAGTCTTGCTGAATTGAAGAGTGCTCTAGAGCCATATAGGCCATTTATACCATAGTCATCCCAAAGAGAATTGTAAATCTCAAGAGCACCATTGACATTATTCTGGTACTCGTAGATTGCTGCCTGATTCATCTTGGCTAGCTGTGCAAGGTATGTATTAGGCTGCTTATCGATGGCTTTTTTATAGTAGTTATAGGCCTCGCTATAGTCCCCAAGATCAAAATAATAGTCTCCGAGGGTTATATTTGCCCTTGTAACCGGATAGCTATTTCCGCTCTTTGATGCGAGCTTTATTGCACTTTCTAGGAATGCGCTCTCAGCTTCACTATACTCTGAGTCCTCTTTATCAAGCTCTAGAAGGCTTTCATATTGAGTCTTAACAGAATCATACTCATTAAAGAGATTGTCTTTTCTGACATCAAGATATACGAAAACAGCAATTACTATTCCGATAGCGACTAGAAAAGCAACCCCTAATGAGATTAGGAGGATGTAGTGCCTCCTAATCCAATTATCGGCACCGTTTGCTACTTTCTCAGTAACAGTCAGCTTTTTATCGTCTTTCTTCATTACTGGTCTAGTCCCTATTTCTTAAGGATGTCAGCAAACGGATTGTATGTATCTCCGTCGTCTTCATCTTCTTCGGCCATGTATTTAGCCATCTCTGACTCCTGGCTTCTCTTGATCATCTCCTTGATGGAGAGTGAAAGCTTCTGAGTTGAAGGATTGACTTCGAGGACCATAGCAGTAATTGGTTCGCCAATCTTCTCCTTGTAGGACTCAAGGATGGAGTCCTTGTACTCTTCCTCTGGAGCAACTAGATTGTATTTTGCAATCAGTCCCTCGATATCCCCAGGAACCTTTACAAATACGCCAAAGTCAGTTACTGAGGAGATGGTTCCAGTTATCTTGGAATACTTTGGATAGTCTTTTCTAAGCTGCTGCCAAGGATTATTGGAGAGATTCTTTACAGAGAGCTTGATTCTTCTTGCCTGAGGCTCAACCTTTGAGATTGCTACCTCAATGACATCTCCCTCTTTGCAGAATTGATCCATGTTCTTGATTTTTTTAGTCCAAGAGACATCGTCAATATGCAAGAATCCATCAATCCCATCCTCGAGGTTTACAAAGGCTCCTGAATTGGTGACTTTTACAACCGGTGCCTTAATGACCTTTCCAACTGGATAGCGCTCTGTGATGGTATCCCAGGGATTCTCCTCAAGTTGCTTGATTCCCAGCGATACTCTCTTCTTATCAAGGTCATAGCCAAGGATCTTCGCAGATACAACATCTCCAATTTTTGCAAACTGGCTTGGGTCTGAGATTCTCTTTGTCCAAGAGAGCTCTGAGACATGTGCTAGTCCCTCAATGCCAGGCTCCATCTCAATAAAGAGTCCGAAAGAGGTAATCTTTGTAACCGGCTTCTTAATTACATCTCCAACATGGTATTTCTCTTCGAAATTTGACCATGGGTCTGCCTGCATATGCTTTAAAGAGAGATTGATCTTCTGTGTCTCAGGATCGATGTTAATAAGTCTTAGTTGAACAATCTGTCCCTTTTTCACAAATTCCTTGGGTCTTGTGACATGGCCCCATGACATATCATTGATGTGAAGCAGTCCATCAAATCCACCGAGGTCAATAAATGCGCCAAATGAAGTAAAGGATTTTACTTCTCCCTGAACAACGTCTCCAATCTGGACGGTCTTGAAGAAGGCATCCTTATTCTCCTGTATCTTTCTCTCAAGATATTCACGCCTAGAGACAACGCTCTTGAGCTTGTTTCCAGCATGGAATTTGTCAATTATGAAATAGTCAGTCTTTCCAATGAGAGACTCGGGATTCTCTACTTTCTGAACATCTGCCTTAGATAGTGGACAGAAGCCTCTGTAGTCAGCTCCCAAATCAACCTCATATCCGCCTTTGATTACCTTTGTGAATTTCCCGAGTATGGGAGTCTTCTCTTCGGCGGCCTTTTTAAGCGACTCTGACTTCTCTTTTGCCTCAGCTCCCTTCTTGGAGATGACAATCTGTCCTCTTCCATCATCGAGCTTGACAATCTTTACAGCTACCTTGTCTCCTACCTTGGGATTCTCCATGAACTCATTGAGTGGGACCTTCCCCTCTGACTTATAGCCAATATCGACCAAAACCAAATCGTCATTTAACTGTACAACAGTACCGGTTACGATCTGACCGACTTCTAACTCAGGAATTGACATAAGATGCTGCTGCAGGTAGGACTGCTTCTCAGCAACTTGATTTTCATTTTCCACTTGACTTCTCCTACAATATTGTATTTTTCGGACTCTAACTTAGAGCCTATGCATAGTACACAAAACTTTCTCACAAACTTCATCTATAGTCAAGGTAGAGGTATCTATATAAATGGCATCATCTGCCACTTTTAGTGCCCCTACTTCCTTTTCTCTATCTCTTTTATCTCTCTCTTCAATGCCCTTTAGAACCTCTTCTAAATCAACGCCCTCTCTCTCCTTCACTCTACGAGACGCCCTCTCCTCAGGGGTTGCATCAAAATAGAATTTGTAGTCGGCATTTGGAAAGATTACGGTAGTGGTATCTCTGCCCTCAGTTATGATATCCATTCCCTCTGCGAGCTTTCTCACAAGGCTATTTACAATCTCTCTGAGTCTCGGATCAGATGAGACTGGCGATGAGTATTTATCAACCTCTGGCGTATGAAGCCTATTCTCTGAATCTACTCCATTAATGCAGATGTTTCCGTCTTTGACGCTTATTTCTGTCTTAAGTGCGTTTTCCAAGACCGAGTCTCTATCCAGTGGGTCTCCTCCCCTATCTAGCTGACTCAGAGTGAAGGCCCTATAAAAAGAGCCGGTATTCAGGTAGTACCAACCGTTTTGATCAGCAAGGCGCTTTGCCACTGTGCTCTTTCCGCATCCGGCAGGTCCATCTATTGCTACAATCAAGGCTTTCCTCCTTTTTTGCCTTCGGCTAGGGAGAGAAGAGAGAAGACTTCCTTCTTGGTGAGATTTCTGTAGTCTCCTACTTCTAGATTTCCCAAAACTACGCTTCCAAATCTAACTCGTGTAAGGGATTTTACTCTGTATCCAAAGTATTCGAATATCTTTCTGATTTCCCTGTTCTTTCCCTCTGTGAGTGTGACAAAGAAATAGAGGCGGGTATCAGGAATATAGTCGTATCTCTTTATTTTGTAAGGAGTCTTTTCATCGATGTAGATACCGCTTAGCGCCCTCTCCAAGTCCTCATGCTTTACTGGATAATCGAGTTTTACAAGGTATTCCTTCTCAATCTCAAATTTCGGATGAAGCATCTTGTTCATAAACTCTCCATCGTTTGTGAAGAGAACAAGGCCATTTGAGTCTTTGTCAAGGCGTCCTACGTTAAACAGCAGATCTCTGTACTTGGTGTCAATCAGATCTCTGGCATATTTAGTCTCATTTGGGTCATAGTTGGTGCACACGTAGCCTCTTGGCTTATTTAAGGCTACATAGTACATGGTTTCAACCAGCTCTATAGTCTGGCCATCCACCTGCACAACATCCTCCTCTTCTACCTTAGATCCAAGCTCTCTCACGACCTTGTTGTTGACCATGACCCTGCCTGAGAGAATAAGTTCATCCGATGCCCTTCTAGAGGCAACTCCTGATTTGGCCATATATGAGTTGAGTCTCATTGGAAATCTGCTTTTTTCTTCAGTCAAAATAGCTCTCCTTCTTCAGTGTCAGTGAATTTGAGTCTGTCTTCTCCCTTGAGCTTTGGGAGCTCTGATATGCTTTTTAGGTTGAATTCATAGAGGAATTTTCTCGTTGTGCAGTATAGATTTGCGTGATTGCTATCTCGTCCAGTGACTTTTATGTAATCTCTCTCCCTGAGAAATCTGACAATAGAGTCGCTTGTTGTGACTCCTCTGAGCTTATCTATCTCAAAGCGGGTGACGGGCTGCTTGTATGCAATTATGGAAAGAGTCTCAAGAACAGCCTTTGTGAGTCTCTTGTCAACTTTTTTCCCATAGGTTTTTCTAAGCATTGGATAGAGTTCATGAACAGGCTGAAATGAATACAGTCCCTCTTCTTCAGAGAGAAAGAGAGCTGAATTTCTCTCCTTGTAGTGCTCTTTTAAGCCCTTTAGAGCCTCTAGGGCGTCTTCTTTATTTAGTCCAGTCAGAGAGGAGATCCTCTCTAGCGATAGAGAGGTGTTTTCCAGAAAGAGAATTGCCTCGACTCTCTTTTCATCCTCTAAAAGCTCTCTGATATCACTCATCTAAATCAACCTCTTCATATTCTTTTTCATCGTCCTCTTCTTCTTTTCTTTCTTCGCTCTCTCTGAGTCTAGTTGCCATCTCCTCGAGTGTGAGAGATGACTCTCCAGAGAGAACATTTATATCCTTTGCCTCCAATTCCAGTGAAGATAGGCTCTTTTTCTCATCAATGACTTCTTCATTCTCATATTCAAAGTCGCCCTCTCTCTTTTTTATTAGAATCTCGGCAAAGGGAAAGGCTTGGTATATAGTGATGATCTGATTCTTCATAGCCTCGAGTATTGCCATAAATGAGCAGATTATGTTTAGCGGATTATCAAAATCCACTACTAGGTCTTTTAGAGTGATCACCCTCTTCACTTCTAAGAGCTCCAGCATCAATGCTGTTTTCTCTGCCTCTGATACCTCCTCATAGATGTTGAATATCATTGAGGGCGGGATATTTGAGAGCATTGACCTGAAGGCATTTTTTAGTCCATCAAGACTTATATTCTCAAATAGCTCACTGTCCTCAAATGGGAGGGTAAATGTGCTATCTGGCCTTTCGACTCTTATATTCTCACTAGTGGAGAGGGTGAGTAAATCAGTAAG
>CANRIJ010000083.1 GCA_947630635.1 uncultured Spirochaetaceae bacterium
GCAAGTATTACTGCTACCGTGCACTCCTTGGAGGTCCTGAGTTTTATTGAGCTTACCTCATTCTCCTCAGCTGCCATCAATATCTCGCCTAGGTCATTTTCTATGATCGGAACCATTGCCTGCGTTGCGGGATCATTGAACCTTACATGGTAGTCCACGAGTATTGGGTTGTAATCATGATTGATTACAAGCGAGCAGGTGAGGACTCCCTGGTAGTCAAGCCCTTCGTTTTTAAGTCCCTCCAATGTCGGTTCGACAATGCTTCTCTTTATTTTCTCTTTTATTGAATCCTCAAGTGGCACGGGACAGACAGATCCCATTCCGCCTGTTGGGGTATTGTCTGTATGTGAGACGTGAGTATAGTCGCTAGTCAGGGGAAGCATAAAATAGCCTTTATGGTCCACAAAGAGGGTACAGGTTACCCCGATTCCGCTGATTGCCTCCTCAACTAGTATTGGACCTTTGGAAAGGAGCATGTTGCCATAGTCAATCAAGGCATTTCCATCTATTGAATTGAGCATTATTCTCGATGGGGATAGCGTATTTGATTTTATTACAAAGCGATTCCCTTCGTTTTCTTTGATATACTTCTCAAATTTGTCTTTCTCTTCAAAGAGCACGCTCTTTGGTGTAGGTATGCCATATTTTTGGGTAAAGGTACGTGCATATGCCCTATCGGACTCAAGCCTCACTGATTTGAGAGGTGCCCCGAATACCTTGATTCCCTTGGATTGAAGAGAATCCACAACACCAGTTATCAGCGGAGCCTCGGTTCCAATGAATACATGGTCTACTTTATGGAATTTACATGCGTTTATGACATCTTTGCCATCGGATAGATCGACATTCCTGAGGTTTTTGGCAAAGTCCTCCGTCCCTATATTTCCTGGAACTACCAAAAGTCCCGAAAGGACGTTAGACCTAGAAAGCCACCATCCTATCGCATGGTCCTTGGCTCCAGAGCCAAGTAATAGCAAGTTCATCTTTTCTCCTTTTGTTCTTTTTTAGCTTGTGACTAAAAACCTCCCTTTTTAATCCGCTCCTTTTAGACAATTCTATTGGCATATATGCTTTTAGTCAAAAGAAATAGGAGAATCGCAAGTGTAAGATTGAAAAAAACACATTTCTCGCCAATTATTTTACAAGGCCTGATTTTATAAGTTTTTTATTGATTCTAGAATGCGATTTTCCATCGATTGGACGCTGCTGTCTGATTGCTCTTCTTATCTTTCGGCAAGTCTCCTGATCTATTTGGCTTCTATCGATGTCCAATATCTCTGAAACGTCTTCTTCTGTTCCGATGCTTGCCACAATCATGGATATGTCATCATCGCTGAAGCGTTCTATCTCATCAAATGTCCTCTCAAGGGGAGAGCTCATCATATTGCTGTCGAAGAGCATCGATGAGGCTGCTAGGAACTCGAGGCTGTTAAGGGAGAATAGCTCATCCCTTGCTCTGCTATAGTAGCACTTCTCTGCGCCATCAGACATGAGAAATAGCGTCATAGAGGGCCTTTCAATTATGAATGACTGAACCTTTATGTGTCTTTCGCAGTCATTTTCGCCAATAAAGAATGTCTGGTTTGCAAATTCGCCATTTTCGGGTTTTGAGAGTACCTTGAAGTCGTTTTTCTCCTTTAAGATTGCAATGCCGTCTCCGATATGGGCCATAATCGCTCTCTTCCCCTTGGCTGCAAACAGAAGGAGAGTGGAGTTGTAGTCCTCCATATTGCCGCCACTCTTATTTATCTCATTCTGAATTGCGGATTTTGAGAGAGAGGAGATTATTCTTGGAAGGTCCTCTTTCTCCCTTATGTCCCAGAGCCTCTCGAAATCATTGAAGAAGGCCTTTGAAAGAGTCTCTGTGACTATCTTCGATCCAATTGACGAGAGCTTTGCAGAGCCGGCTCCATCGGAGAGTGCAATGGAGACTCTCTTCTTCTCAGAGAGCATAAAAATCGCATCTTGACACTCCTTGCCATGCCTTTGATGGCTTTTGCCTCTTCTAACTAGTCCGCTTACTCTCCAATTCTGGTTTTCTTCCATTATTTGCACCTCTCAATTCCGAAGATGTATTTTAGGCATGTTTTCAGATTCATTCTTATTATGTGTTTCTCCCTCTTGTCTAGGAATCTGAGACGAGAAAAGAGAATCAAAATCGATCCAACTATGAAGATAGGGTAGTAGACCCAATTCAAGAACATTGAGTAGAGGACGCGTATATTTTCGCCAGCAACTACAAAGGTGAAGATCGATGACATGCTTGAGGTGAAAAGCAGTGCTATCTTCACAGTCTTATTCATGCGTGGCCTGACAAATGAGGAGACTAAAATCAGGACCATGGAAAATACATCGAGTGCCATCATCGCATTATGGGCAAAGCGCGCTGTAGAGTAGGCAATCGAGAAGAAATAGAGGTAGGAGAGGAAGAAAAGCGAGTAGAGGATCATCGTGGATTTGATTGGACGCATCTTGTAGGATATGGCTTGCATGAGATTGTTTCTCTCCAGCTTTGTGTTGCTCTTTATTGCGCTCTCCGTATTTAGAAGATCCACTATTTCGGTTGAGATATCGCTCTTGTAGCGCTTGGATATCTCCTTTGCGTCTTTCATTCCCATCTTGACATCCCTGGTTCTTCTGAAGGAGGGATCTCTTTTGTCCCTGAGACGCATTATATGCTCTCTCAGTGTTCTTTTTGCATTCGTATAGTCTCTCTTGGTCTTCTCAAGCTCGTTTATTCTATTTAAGAGGCTTGCCTTCATGGAGCTTTCAAATGGGGCTCCCTCAATCTTGTCTTTGTAGAGCTTTAGCCTCTCATCGTTCCAGGCTTGAATCTCACGGGAGGAGAACTCCTCTCTTAATTCCTCCCTGAAGTCCTTGCCCTTTATAAGAACATCATCTGCTGTCTCTATCTTTATGAGTGCATTCTTGATCTCTTTATTGAGTTCATCGTATAGGGGCAGATCGCGGGCAAGAATGCTTTTGCTGCCATTTTCTGAATAGAGGTTGATTGAGAGAGTCCTAACTGTGCTCTCAATCTCAATAAGTCGAGATCTATCTCTTTTAAGCTCATCGAGGTCTGATTTTGAGTAGGTCTTATTTTGGAGAGAGAGCACCTCTTCAATGAAGAGTCTTAGAGCATTCTCTTCTTCTATTATCAGATTGAGTGTATAGCAAAGACGGCTGTATTGCTCTTCTGCTCTCTCTTCTCCAGAGTATGACTTGAGCTCTATTGAGAGCCTTTCAAACTCCTTTTTGAAATCCTCTAGCCTCTTTTCAAAGGTAAAATCTCTCAGATTCTTTACGCTATAGAGGTCTGTAATGAGATTTTGTGAGTCTTTTATGGTCTTTTCGAATTTTTTTCTGCTCTCTTCGCGAAGTTCTTTTGCATTCTTTGATAGGCCATCTAGTGCTTTTATTATCGAATTGAATGATGGGAAGGCTTTATAAAAAGAGCTAAAGGATATATTTGAGTAGCCTGTTTTCATAAGGGTGACTCTGATTCTCTCCAAATCTTCCCATATTCCAGAGTAGTTTGGCCGCTCACCCATGAGCTTTTGCTCGTTTTCCCTGAGCATTTGCTGTATGTTTTTGAATGCGCTCTCTTCATTCTCGATGTAGGGTGAGAGGCTATAGAATCTAGGCGGGAGAACAGAGAGGTTTTTTATGGCAAATTCCTCATGTCGCTTGGCAATAATATCGAATTCCCTCTTGAGTTCTTTGCCTCTTTTTTCAAGGTCCGCCTTCAGGAAATCGAAATCAGTTATGCTTTTATAGAGTCTCTCCTCGCTTTCAAGCAGCTCTTTCTTTTTCTCCTCGCATGATTGGCAGAGCTTATTCATGCTCTTTGCTTTAAGGTATCTGTATTTGGGAAGAACCTCGTGTTCCTTTTCGCAGAGGGGGCAGGTATATTCGACTCTTTCGAGGCAACTTTGGCATATGAATTTGCCATCTTTCAGGAGTTCCTTTTCCCTGTTTTTCTCAATTACATATTCATTAGAGCACTCTGAGCATCTGATAATCTCGTAGCCATCGAGCTCATTCAGGTTTTCAAGAAGCTTATCGCGAAGCCTAAGCGCAAATGGGTTTGAGGCGAATTTGACTGTATTTCCATTTTCGTCTTTTGAGTCCCATACACCCGAATTTATTGCATCCAGTCTATCAAGGGTCGCCTTTCTTGCCTTTAGGAGAAAACTGGGATCTGTGATTGACTTCGAGGTGAGTACCTGCAGGTATTTATGGATATTAGCCAGTCCCTTGTAAGAATAAGAGAGCGCAATCTTCTCATTTCTGAGTACATGGAGATATCTTTGCACCTTTCTGGCACTCATATATGGAATGATCTTTCTCTCAGCCTCTTCTTCGAGCTTTACATACTCATTTGCTATATCGTCTAGGCTTCTTGCAGCATTTTCCCTCATGAAGCATCCAAAGGTGTATCTTCGAATATTGCTATATGTGCTCTTGATAAGCGAATTGGCCTTTTTGCTGCAATCAGGACAGAACTCCTCAATATAGTCCTTTGTTTTTGAGTTTATTGTATAGAGCCTATGGCAGGATTTGCATGTTCTGTATTTATTGCCAGTATATGGCCCTCTTTTTGCCTTCTCGCATTCTGGGCAGTAGAGTGGGTCTCGCCCACTCTCTCTGTCTTTTGTTGAGTAGATGAAATGCCCATTTCTCTTATGGCACTCAGGGTCGATGCAGAGCCTTGTCTGGTAGACAACATGCTCGGCTTTGCAATCTGGGCAGAGTGATTTTGTGAGCTTCCTCTCCAAAAATACTCTATGGCATCCTGAGCATTTTGCATCTCCGAGCCCCGAGCCCTCCAGGAATCTATTTATCTTTACTGCGTTGTAGCCATCATACCCTGAGTTAACCATGTCCTCTATGTAGTCTCTGTAGCTATTTAAGAGGTCAATCATCTTTTCAATTGGCAAAAGAGAGCTCTCCGGATTTTTGAAGGCATCATAGAGGGCATCTCTTAAGAAGCCAGGAAGTGAGGCCCATACGAACTTGGAGCATCCTGTCGGGCACATAATAGTAGAGCTCCCATCCCTGTTATATGGAAAGATTCCCGAGAGGATGTTCTCATTGGGGGTTCCTCCGTCTTTATGCGAATACGGGTGAACACCGCCGGTGAGAATCTGGAATATGAGCACTGCAAGGGCAAACTCCTCATGCTTTTCCTCTCTTAAAAACTTATTGAATGTAAAACCGCTGGATCCGCTTTCCTGCATGATTCTTATTAGCGATGGTGAGACATAGTTTGGAGAGCCTACTGGGCAGGGAAATTCATCTATCTGCATGGAGTCCAGATCAAGTAGGAATACATCGCCGCCTCCAGATATCAGGAAGTTTCTGGGATTGATGTCTCCAATTAGAATATCGTGGTTGGGGATAGAGTAGAGACTCTCAATTGCCTTTAGAAGGCTGAGGGTCATATCGATGATCTCTAATCTTGTTGAGCCGGTGAAGCCGTGCAAGAGTCCATCTTCAAGCTTCAGTCCATTGGCCTTTCTCATGACAAAGCCGATTGGGCGCGATCTGTCTAGGTATACGAGCTTTCTTGGAAGAATTACGCTACTAGAGGGCTCATTTATTGTCGATAAGAGCTTGAGCTTCGCAATTGTTCTCTTTGTTACAGCGGTGCTCTTATATATCTTGATTACGCAGTTTGGGTCATTGGGGTGAAGATAGACAGTGCCCTCGCCACCGGAGAATTTGCCTTTTCTGCCTTCTTGGCTTCTAGCTTTAACTAGGCGCCCATCTATATAGGCGCCATGTGTTTCTAGAACGGTACTATCGTTGTATTCGCTCTCAGAGTATATCTTCGCATCGGAAATGGAAGTTACTCTATTCATCATTTATAGGCTTGCGCTCTCCCATGAGCTTGTTGGTGGAAGCTGTGCTCTGGTAGCGGTTCCGCCTGAGTTTGCAACAGTTGTGACGCTTTGAGAGAGCCATACAAAGAATTCTCTGAAATTGACTGACCCCAGTCTTTTTGCCTCTCTTCCGCTTATTCTCGTCAGCTCGTTCATATTGGAGCTTGTGTCTATTGCAACTGCAAAGGAGTTCAGCTTTTTGCCCTCCAATAGCTCGTTTACTCTTCTTACAGCGTTCTCGAAGACCATTGGAGATCCGTTTGCCTCTCCATCTGACATTATCACAAGCCAAGGCTGGAAGTAGGTGACACCCTCTCTCTTATAGAAGTCCTTTCTGTCATTGAGCATATCCAGTGCGAGCATAACGCCCTCTCCCATTGGGGTGCTTCCGGCTGCCCTAAGCTCTGGAACTATGGCGTTCTGAATGGGTGTGAAGTCCAGTTCGCGCTGAGCACCCATTGCGCCAAAGCTTACAATTGCAATGTCCGCTGCCATGGAGGCTCTCTCATCCTCTTTGACTGCTGATATGAATTCCTTTATACCTCGATTTAGGTTGCCTATTCTGTCATCTACGCTCATAGAGCCACTGACGTCAAGGCAGAGGCATATGGGAACCCTCTCGACTCCGCTGCTGATTATCTCTTCATCCAAGAGCGGAAG
>CANRIJ010000084.1 GCA_947630635.1 uncultured Spirochaetaceae bacterium
CAAGGGCTGTGTAGGGTTCTATTCATATGGAGAGAGGGGAGCGCCCCCTCTTTTTTTATGCGCTTTTAATAAATCTAGGCAAGGAAATTGCTTCTTGGCATTTTTTTCTTGATTGATTTTTGGATGCTGCTTTGAGTCTGAGAACTATTTTGATTTTAGTATGTATGTTATACAGTCTTTGACGAGCGCTCTATACCTGTTTTTCTGCTGGGTGAGATTAAACTCATAGTCTTTTTTGCAGTCTTTGCAATCATAGCCAAGAGAGTCATGTCGATAGCAGCTTCTTGATATGAAGAGAGGTAGAGATACCTTATTTGAGACCATTGGCGTAAATGGCCAAGGTTTATCAAATGAATTTCTCTCACACCATAGATAGCCACCTATGATTCTAGGATTGTGCTCCAAGAGAAACATGGCAGCCTCGCGATTTGGAAGATATAGATAGATATCCGCAAAATACTCGAACTCAGGATATTTCTCGTAGAGAAAGAGCGCATCTATGTTATTGATTCCGACTCTTATGTTCTTTTGGCCTTTGAATTTTCTGAGTACATCATCGTAGTGATTTTCTCTCTTAAAGGATATTGGAGAGAGTGAAATGTATGTGTAGCCATCAATGAAGACCCCTTCTTCGTTCCAGGGAAGCCCATTCTTTGATGATAGCAGGCTTCGCTTGGGAAGAGTGGGGGCCTCATCGGATATCTTTCCTTCATAAGAGTACTCTTTTGTCTCTTTGTTCTCTGAAAGCCTTTTATATAGTCTATTTCTTACCTCTTTCAGTTCGTCTCGGTTATATGATGGGAATTCAATTGATGATTTATTGATGATATCCAGCTTTCTAACTGAGAAGTCTGCTTCCCCGGATCTCTCAAATACTCGTCTTATCTCCATTTCCCAATTCTCATTGGAGCTGGTTGGAATTGCTTTTTCAAAGAATCTATCGATTTTTATCCCATTATTTTCAATCTCGAGGAGAATGTTCTTTCTCTTTCTGTAGAGAGGAAGATTAAGTGAGCTCTTCTTTTCGCTATATGAGCCCATTGCTACTCTGTAAATGGTCTCTCCGTCTTCAATTTGGATATCTGGCATCTTTACAAGTGTGCCATCGCGTCCTGTTTTGATTGGTATAGCAGGGAATTTAATTGGCTCTAAGAGCCCATTTTTTGTTTTTCTTAGGACCATCAGAACGTCATATGGATCGACTCTCTTGGAAAGTGAGAGGAACTCTCCCCTTATCTCTGCCACGCCAAGGCACTCTCCTATATGCCCGCTATATTCAGTCGAGACTTTTCTGTCATCGGATTTGGTCTTGTAGTTTAAGAAGCCAATTGAGCTCTCCCTCTTAAACGATGAGAGCGCTCTTTTTCTCAGTTCATCCCTATCTTCATTGTTTAGGATGGCCTTATAGTACATCGCAGTGGATGCGATGTAATTATTTCCCTTCATTCTTCCTTCGATTTTAGCCGAATCGATTCCGATTCTATCGAGCTCTTTTATATAGTCCTCTATCGCCAGGTCTTTCATGGAGAATGGATACAGTGTTATCCCTTTCTCGTCATCAGTGAAGTATGTTCTGCAAATTTGAGCGCACTCGCCTTCATTTGCAGAGCGTCCTGTTATTATATGCGATGCCATGCACAGTCCAGATACTCCATAGCACATAGCTCCTTGAATAAAGCACTTGAGTTCTATATCTGGGTTTTCCTCTCGTATTTTCTTTATCTCATCAAGTGAGAGCTCTCTAGAGAGAACAGCTCTCTTAAAGCCAAGGCGCCTGAGTGTCTTTACACCCTCTGAAGTGTGAACTGCTAGCTGGGTTGATGCGTGAAGCGGCATCTCTGGAAAGTAGCGCTTTATAAGTCTTGCTATTCCAAGGTCCTGGACTATAATTCCATCAACATCATATCTGTATATTTCATTAAGGAGTCTAAACGCCTTATCAAGATCTCTATCGTCTACAAGCGTATTGAATGCCACGTAGATTTTCTTATGTTGTCTTGCTGTCTGCTCTTTTAGTTTTGATAGGTCCTCTATTGAGAAGTTTTCTGCTCCCTTTCGCGCAGAGAAATCCTTAAGTCCGAAATATACGCTATCTGCGCCAGATCTCAGCGCGATTAGGGCACTTTCTAGATTTCCCGCTGGTGAGGATATTTCAATCACCGTTTAAATATAAACCATAAAGTGTAGTGTGTATAATCGTCAGATTGTATAATTGACTTATGGATATCGATAATATCAACGAGGTTTTTCTTAAGAAGGGTGAAGTTCTATTTCGTCAAGGAGAAGAGTGCTCAACTATGTTTATTCTCATGAGTGGAAAGGTAGGGCAGTACTGCAATTACCAAAAGAAGAATGAGTTTGCCCTCTCTCCAATTGAGTCTATCGGCTCCTCTATTGGAGAGATGGGATTGCTTCAGGGCGAGAAGAGAAATGCGACTGTCGTCGCACTAGAGGACACTTCGTTAATTGAGCTGACTCATGATAATGTGGAGCAATTTATAAAGAACAATCCTCAGATGGGCTTTAAGATGATCAAGGACCTGTCTCTTAGATTTCATAGGCTTACAGAGGAATTTTTGGCAACAAAGGATATTCTCTTTAAGACTCTGACAGTCTCTGAGACAAAATCTCTACGTGGCAAGTTCAAAAAGTTTGTGAATATTCTAACTGGTGTTCCAGAGGGTGTCTCTCCCGAATTATATATTGAGTGCTATATCAAGAACCATACTCCGCTAAACTAGTTTACAGAGCCTTTCCGATTCCTTGATAGGATTAGCTCTTTTTATTATCATCAACACTTGTATATATAGATATTTTTATAGGAGATATAGGATGAAAGTTAGCGATTTGAAGCACAAGAAGCTTGCTAGTTGGATTGATGAGATCAGCAAGCTTACAACTCCTGATAACATCGTTATCTGCGATGGTTCAAAAAAGCAATACGATGATCTTATTGAGCTTCAGGTTGAGCAGGGTCTCTGCAAGAGACTCAATCCAGAGAAGAAGCCCGGATGCGTACTCTTTGACTCTGATCCATCAGACGTAGCCAGAGTAGAGAAGAGAACGTTTATTGCCTCAAAGACTCAGGACGAGGCTGGTCCTACCAATAACTGGATTGATCCGGTTGAGCTTAAGAAGACAATGACAGACCTCTATCGCGGCTGCATGAAAGGAAGAACAATGTATGTTATTCCTTTCTCAATGGGTCCGCTTGGATCTCCGATTTCAAAGATTGGTGTTGAGATCACAGATAGCGCATACGTTGTCAATAACATGATGATTATGACTAGAGTAGGAGATAAGGTACTCGATCTTCTCGGAGAAGATGGATACTTTGTACCATGTCTCCACTCAGTTGGAAAACCGCTTGAGAAGGGCGAGAGCGACAATGGCAAGTGGCCATGCGCCCCAATGGATGAGAAGTATATCTCACAGTTCCCTGAGACAAGAGAGATCTGGTCTTACGGCTCTGGATACGGTGGAAATGCTCTTCTCGGAAAGAAGTGCCTTGCACTCAGAATAGCTACTGTTCTTGCTCGTGATGAGGGATGGCTTGCTGAGCATATGCTTATTCTCAAGGTCACAAATCCGGAGGGAAAGAGCAAGTACATCACAGCTGCATTCCCATCAGCTTGCGGCAAGACTAACCTTGCTATGCTTATTCCTACAATTCCTGGCTGGAAGGTCCAGACAATTGGAGACGATATTGCCTGGATGAAGCCTGGAAAGGACGGAAGACTCTATGCAATCAATCCAGAGGCTGGTTTCTTCGGAGTTGCACCTGGAACATCTGCAAAGAGCAACTATAACGCTCTTATGGCAGCAAGTAAGAATACAATCTTCACTAATGTTGCTCTCACTGAGGACGGAGACGTCTGGTGGGAGGGCATCGGATATGATGCACCGGGTCCACTTACCGATTGGAACGGAAATGTTTGGATTCAGGATAAGAACAACAAAGAGCAGAAGCCTGCAGCTCATCCAAATTCAAGATTCACAGCTCCTGCCAATCAGTGCCCATGCATTGCAGAGGAGTGGGAGGATCCAAATGGAGTTCCTGTCTCTGCAATCCTCTTTGGTGGAAGAAGACCTTCGACTATTCCTCTTGTTCACATGGCTAGAACATGGGATCATGGAGTATTCCTTGGATCGATTGTCGGTTCTGAGGTTACAGCTGCAACACTTGATGTCAAGGCTGGAACAATCAGAAGAGACCCATTTGCAATGCTTCCATTCTGCGGCTACAACATGGGCGACTATTTCCAGCATTGGATTGATGTTGGCAAGGCTGCTCCTTCACAGGATGTTCTTCCTAAGATTTTCTACGTGAACTGGTTCAGAAAGACTCCTGATGGAAAGTGGCTATGGCCGGGCTATGGCGATAACTCAAGAGTCCTTAAGTGGGTATTTGAGTGCTGCGATGGCACCGCAAAGACAGTCGATACTCCTATCGGAATCATGCCTACAGTCGATGCAATCGACAGACCTGAGGGTGTAAGCGAGGAAGATATGAAGGAGCTTCTCTCTGTTGATAAGGAGGGATGGCTCAGAGAGGTTGAGGACATTAAGACCAACCACTATCCAAAGTTTGGAAAGCATCTTCCAAAGGAGCTCTCTGCATTCCTCGATTCACTCGAGAAGTCACTCAAGGCCTATAAATAAGAGAGTATATAAGTCCCCTCGAAAGAGGGGATTTTTTTATGCGCTTTGTATTGATGCCAAAAGCGTTCATACTGAGTATAGATGGACTATGAATATATAGATAAAGACGAAGAGATTATCAGGCTCGTTGAGGAATTTGAGAGCAAAGAGAGAATAGCTGTCGATTTTGAATGCGAATTCAATCTCCATGTCTATGGAGAGCACTTATCTACTATTCAGATAAATGATGGCTCCAAGTACTATCTTGTTGATGTGCTTTCCGACGGTATAACTGAAAGAGGCCTTGAATCTTTGTCCAATAGCAACGTCAAAAAGCTTTGGTTTGATGCCAAATCCGACCATATGCTTGTTTATAAGAATTACCATTTGAAGATCAATAATATCTTCGATATACGCGCTCTTGCCCTTGCTTTGGGCTTTAACGGAAATCTATCATCGCTTAAAGCAGAGTTTCTAAATAGAAAAGAGGATACATCCAAGAAGAAGAATCAAAGGGCAAATTGGATGAAGAGGCCAATTGCTGATGACCTCATTGAATATGCCCTAGAGGATGTAGACGGGCTCTTTGAGCTTGAGGACATCCTTGAAAGAGAAGTCAAGGAGAAGGGCGTTGAGGAGAATGCCAGATTTAGGCTTAAGAGCGCTCAGACTCTGAATGAGATCACCCCGAGCTATATGAATGTATCAGGATATGGATACATGAATAAAAGAGAGAGGATATACTTGAAGTATATCTTCGAAGAGCGTGATAGGATTGCAAAGCGCTTTAATCTTCCCTCAAGCAGGATAATGGATAAGAAGACCATGCTTGGACTTGTCTATCATCCGCCAAAGAGCGAGAGTGAGCTAATTGGAATACTGGAGAGTTCTGCCCCCAGATTCAAGTGGATATTAAAGGATGCAGTAAAAAGAGCGCTTAAGAATGCCAATAGGGAAATCTCTACGCTTCCAGAGAAAGCGTGATGCTCTTTCTATTTACTTCCAGTCTTTCGTAGACCACTCCGGCAGCATCAAGCATTCGTTTTGACACCTTCGTGGCATCTGTGTCTTTGTATTTGTCAGAAAGGTATATGATTTTCTTGATTCCCGCCTGAATGATGGCCTTAGTGCACTCATTGCAGGGAAAGAGGGCAACATATAGCTTTGAATTCTTTAGAAGAGATGGGCTAGCAGCATTTAATATAGCGTTCAGCTCTGCATGGCATACATATGGGTATTTTGTGTCCTTCCAATCGCCCTCTCTGTCCCAAGGAAGCTCATCGTCTGAGCATCCAATAGGAAAGCCGTTGTAGCCAACGCCTATGATCTTGTTGTCTTCAGAGACTATGCAGGCGCCGACTTGGGTATTTGGGTCTTTGCTTCTCATTGCAGATAGAACTGCGACCCCCATGAAGTATTCATCCCATGATATGTGGTCCTCTCTCTTTTTAGCACTCATATTCTCATTCTAGTCTATTGGGTTCTATTTATATAGAAGTCTTTCTGAAGAACTCAATTATGTCGTCCATAAGAGTTCTGTAAGTGGAATAGTACATCAATAGGGAGTGATGCGTGTTTATTGAAGTAGTGGGCATGTTCGTCTCAATGAAGAGACTCTCTGTATATGTCTCCTTCTTTATTATGCCTTGGTTTTCAAATGGAACTGTTTTATCAGTCACATCGTGAATTGATATCATAGGGACTCTCATTCTAAAGAGATCTCTTCTTATTGACTTGAGATTGTATATAAGAGAGACACCCTGCTTTGTGAAGGTTCCTCTATAGCCATGCCATGTCTCTCCTCCGTCATTCTGCCCTGGCCATGAGGTCA
>CANRIJ010000085.1 GCA_947630635.1 uncultured Spirochaetaceae bacterium
TCGTAAATAGAATCATCTTCTTTGCCTTCTCGGTTGCAGTGGGAATAGGACAGGGCTTCCAGCCAATATCAGGCTTCAATTACGGAGCAGAGAAATTCAAACGCCTTAGAAAGGCCTATGCCTTTACAATTCTGATCTCAGAGATAATCATCGTTGTAGGATGCACTATAATTCTCATATTTGCTCCCGAGCTCGTCAGGCTTCTAAGGAATGACCCAGAAGTAGTCGAAATAGGCTCAAGGGCCCTAAGGCTCCAAGCCCTCAGCTATATGGTTATACCATTTTGCATGGCGACAGAGATGCTCTTTCAGAGCACAGGACTCAGAATCGGAGCTACGATTCTTTCCTCTTTCAGAAGCGGACTTTTATTCATACCTCTTCTGTTCATCCTCGCAAGGACAAGAGGACTCTACGGCATTGAGGAGGCTCAGCCCCTTGCACTGCTGCTATCATTTCCTCTTACTCTTCCCTTTGCAATACACTTCTTCAAAATGGTCCCTAACACAGATAAGGATGACTCAGAAATCAACAGAGAGACAATAAAAACCGTACACGCGGAGGAATAAGTAAAAAGGGGTGCGCTCGGCACCCCATAATCTTAAATCAATCTATTACAGAGAGCTCTTAAACTCCTCTATTATCTCAGGAAGCCTCTTCTCGAGGCTCTTTCTCTTGGGAGATGTCAAGAAGACATAATACTTGATCTTTGGCTCTGTTCCAGAGGGCCTTACAACAAGCTTCTCACCGCTCTTAAAACGGATTATCACTACATCTGCCTTTGGAAAGCCTGTTCCCATCTCTAGGAGGTCCTCAATTGACTCTATCTCTCTATCAACTAGCTTATCACCAGACTTAAGAGCTCTGAAGGAAGACATAATGCTCTTCATTTTCTCCTTTCCCTCTGCGCCCTCATAGTCACGTGAGAATACACACTCTGTGTAGTATCCATATTCGTCATAGATCTCATTGAGCCTCTCTTCGAGGGTCTTTCCCTGCGTTGCCCAGTAGCACATCATCTCTACCGCAGCGACAGAGGAAGACACTGCGTCCTTATCCCTTACATCTGGAACAGTCAGGAAACCATAGGATTCCTCGCATCCAAATAGAAAGTAATTGTCCTTGTTGGTGCCATCCTCGATCTTCTCAATCTCCTCTGCGATGTACTTGAATCCGGTGAGAACGTCTTTGCAGATGGCGCCATTTTTCTCGGCTATCTTTCTGACTATATCTGTTGTAACAAGAGACTTGACGACAAGAGGCGTCTTGTCAGGATGCTTTCTCTGCTCTTTTGCGGTAAGAAGAAGATAATCAGAGAGAAGCGTTGCAATCTGATTTCCAGTCAGGAGTGTGAACTCCTCTTTCGCCTGGCTTTTTGGAATGGCAATTCCAAGTCTATCGGCATCAGGATCTGTTCCGAGTATAATATCTGCCTTATCGATTCTTCCAAGATTAAGAGCAAGTTCCATTGCCTCCTTAAACTCCGGATTCGGGAATTTAACCGTTGGGAAGTTTCCATCGGGAAGCTCCTGCTCTTTTACAACATCGCACTTGATCCCAAGCTCTGAGAGCATGTGTCTGACAGGTATATTTCCAGTTCCATGAAGCGGCGTATAGGCAACCTGTATTGGACTATTCTGGACAAGCTTTGGTCGTCTTAGGGATGAGAGCACCATATGGTAGTAGGCCTCATCAACCTCTTTTGGAACTGGAAGCAAGAGTCCCTTATTTCTTGCCTCCTCCTCGCCTATTGTCTTTATTGTCTCCTTTGTAACCCTCTTTGCCTTCTCTGCAATGAGGATGTCATGCGGAGGGGTAACCTGACCACCATCGCTCCAATAGACCTTATAGCCATTGTATTTGGATGGGTTATGAGAGGCTGTTACGACAATTCCAGAGGTTGCTCTCAGATATCTAAGTGCAAATGAGAGCATCGGCACTGGATGAAGAACATCAAATAGATAGACCTTTACGCCATTTGCTGCGAGTGTAAGCGCTGCAGAGGCAGCAAACTCTCCTGAGAAGAGCCTTGAGTCAAAGGCTACCACACAGCTTGGATTCTTTACTGATTCAATCAGGTACTCTCCTAGTCCCTGTGATACCTTCCTCACCATATAGGTGTTCATTCTATTGGTACCACCGCCGATTACTCCGCGCATTCCGGCAGTTCCAAATGCAAGAGATGTATAGAATCGATCAAAGAGGTCCTCCCAATCCTCCATCTCTATGGCCTTTTCGACCTCACTCCTAAAGACTTCGCTTGTCTCAGAGGCAATATATTCCCTTGCCTTTTCAAGCACCTCTTTCTTCATGTTTTCAGAAAGCTCCATGTTATGACTCTCCTTAGAGTTATCTTACCATGCCAGATTTATCGTTTGTTAGGAAATGGGCGTCCAAAAATAGTGAAATTGCATGATTGAACTCCTCTGGATTCTCAAGAGCAGCAAAATGTGTGCCACTGACTAAGACGAACTCTCCATTCTCGAAAGACGATGCGATCAGCTGAGAGTGCTCTCTTTTCACAACGTCCTCATCCCCGGCAATTACCAAAACTGGGCATTTGACTGCAAAAAGCGCCTTTGGGTCTATATTTGGCTCATAGGCCATAAGAGAGAAAAGCTCCTCTTTTCTCTTGTCTCCATTGGCCTTAGCACTCTCATATTCATCTCTTATAGAGCCTATTACATCTTCTCTAAGACCCTCAGGAAAGAGATTTCCCCCATCGAGTATCATGCCCAAAACCATCTCTGGATGGAGGATAGAGAAGATCATTGCGATATTCGCACCATCAGAGAAGCCAAAGAGGATCGCCCTATCAATCCTCTTTGATTTCATGAAGAAATAGAGATCATCGCTGAATACCTCAAGTGTAAAGGGCCTCTCTCCCCTTGGACTTTTCCCATGTCCTCGAGTATCAATGGCATATACATGAAACGAGGAGGAGAGAAAATCGAATTGATTTATGAAATATCTCATATCCTCTCCATTTCCGTGGAGAAGAATCAAAGGAACACCCTCCCCCTTTTCTTCATAGAACAGAGTAATATCCATAGCACGATTCTATACTTTTGAAATGAGTGCTTGCAATTTCGAGCTTAGTCCAATAACTTACGCTTATGGAAATCTATAATGCAATTATCAAAGAAGGGAAAGAAAGAAACCTTTTCAAGCACCATCCGTGGGTATTCAGCGGAGCAATAGAGAAAATCACCCCCGAGTTTACTCTTCCATATTGGGCTGAGGTCTACTCATCAGCAGGATATTTCATCGCCCATGGCTGGTATGACCCAAAGAGCCACATAGCTCTCAGGCTCATATCATGGGACAGAAAAGAGAAGCCCGGAGAGGAGCTTGTGAAGAATCTGATACTTGAGTCCGTCAGAAGAAGATCGAATCTCTTCAGACTAGAGGGAACAAATGCATTCAGAATCATCTACGGAGATGCAGATTTCCTACCAGGAATCGTTGCCGATGTCTACGCAAGAGAGATAAGAGTGATAATCTCATCAAGGTTCGGCTACTATTTCAGATATCTAATTAGAGAGACCCTTCTCGAAACACTAAGGCCCGATCGGCTCTCTATAGCAATAGATCCAAACTACGCTGGAACTGAGGGGCTTAAAAATGAGCTTAAGATCTATGACAGGGAAGGAAACAAAATCGAAGACGATGGGAAGAATACTAAGTTCACAGAGAGTGACATCTACTATGAGATAGATGGCTTTACCGGTCAGAAATCTGGCTTCTACCTCGACCAGAGGGACAACAGGAACATAGTTGAATGGTATGCAAATGACAGGAATGTCCTAGATGCATTCAGCTACACCGGATCCTTTACACTTCATGCCCTCAGAGGCGGAGCAAAGAGCGTTCTGGCTCTCGACTCATCTGAAAGCTCATTAAGGCATCTCTTATACCAGGTGAATATAAATGAAGAGAAGAAGGCAATTCCGGAGGGCTCTAGAGAAAGAGTGCAGATCGAAAAGTGCGACGTATTTCAGAAGCTCAGGGAAATTGAAGAGGACAAATATGACCTAATCATATTAGACCCTCCCAAGCTAGCAAATACAAAGAGCGCCCTTGAGAGGGCAGAGAAGGCCTATAAGGACATCAATAGGCTTGCCATGGAGAAGATCAGAGACGGAGGAATCCTCGCAACATTCTCCTGCTCTGGAGCAATGACCAGAGAGAACTTCAGAATGATGGTCTCCTGGGCTTCAAATGACGCAAGAGTCGAATGCCAGATACTAAATACTCTATCTCAGAGCGAGGATCACCCTGTGAGAATCGCCTTTCCAGAGAGCGAATACCTAGTAGGCCTAGTGCTGAGAATAATAAAGAAATAGATCTAGGGCACCATTTAGGGTGCCCTATTTTAATCATCGGACTTAAGCGATGCCTTCTTTCTTCTAAGATACTTGATCTGAGATGCCGTTCTGCGTCTTCCCCTCTTCTTGATGATTCTCGAATTCGCCTTAAGTATAGAACGGTTATTGTATATCTGAATAAAGAGAACTCCGCCTATTCCAACCAGCAAGCAGAGAGCAAGAAGAATAATCCATGCATATCTCCAAGCCGTGCCTGGAAGGGCCACATTCATTCCAAAGAAGCCAGTGATGAAGGTGGGGAACATAAGAGAGAGGGATATTATGGTAAGCCTCTTCATTATTACGTTCATATTGTTTCCGATAACAGATGCGTATGCATCCATTGTGCCAGTGAGAATATCCTGATAGGTCTTGGCCATCTCGATAGCCTGAAGGTTATCAGTGAGGGTATCCTCCAAATACTCCATCTCATCCTCTCCGGTTATCTTGAAGTATGGAGTTTTCTGGAGCTTTTCCAAAAGCATCTGATTGCCAGTAACACTGGTCGTCAGATAAACAAGCGATTTCTGTATGGTAAGAAGCTGAATGAGCTCATAGTTCATGATTGATTTATTGAGCTGCTCCTCAACAAGGTCCTTCTGCCTGTTGATGTACTTTAACAATCTGATGTAGACAAGTGTCGCCCTAGAGAGAAGCGATATTACAAAGCCCTCTTTGGTGCTCACCGGAGCACGTCTTACCCTGCCTCGCCTAAAATCCTCCACAACGACAGAGTCTCCTCTGCAGAGGGTAATTATCTTATCGCAAAAT
Organism: uncultured Spirochaetaceae bacterium; assembly: GCA_947630635.1. GTDB lineage: Bacteria > Spirochaetota > Spirochaetia > Sphaerochaetales > Sphaerochaetaceae > Ornithospirochaeta. The sequence goes on from CANRIJ010000085.1 coordinate 5,136, forward strand.
AGGACTATTCCTAGAGGTAGGGATCTTCTCTCAAGAGGATTCTCCTCGTCCTCCTCCTCGTCTGCTGGAACCCTGCAGATGATGACAGTGTAATCATCGTCCTTCTCAATTCTAGACTGCTCGTCTATATCCATTATATCTGCAAGCAGCTCTGAAGAGAGCGAGTACTCTTCCTGAAGGATCTTGATGTCATCCTTATCCATCTCTCTGACATCTATCCACTCATAGAGCTGATTTTCTGTTAGCTTTTCTCTCTTTGTGATCATGGCTTTTCCCCTATACCCCCAGAGGAAAAACCCAGTGGAGGCAATTACTGGACACTTAAGCGGCTACTAGGTAAAGGATTGCTGCTACTATCGTCCATTTCTACCCTCCATTCAAAATTCAAGTCTATGTTAGCACAACGCACTAAATAAGATAAAGAAGAGTCTTGCTCTCAAAGGGACAAAATTCTATTTGAGTTTGCTAAGTGCCCCAAAGAGAGTGGGTACCCTTCATCAATAGCTTTCATAAGATATGTTTTCGATCTTCTCATCGAGGTATGAGATTATCCTATCCTTATCACAATTGCCTATGCATTCTTTCAAGAGATTATTGACTATCTTTCTGCTGACCTCGGTATGAACTCTTAAGTCCACCTACCACTGAGTAAATTATTCTGTCTTTCAGATTATCTCATCCATGGAGAGAATCTAAGAGCTTAGAGGTGATTTAAAAACCAAAAAGCTAAATAGAGAAGACTCTCCTAATATTGCCCTCTGTGATATCAAAGAGGCGCTCATCCTCTAGCCCCGTCCTCTTAAGCTCATTAATCAAGACTGGCATCATATACAAAGCAGGAATCCCAGAGGCACCCCTCTCTTTTGCTTCTTTGGTGTGAGGAGCATGGTCGCTCTCAATCCAATCGATTTTCCCATTTAAAATAGAGTCAAAGACATAGCGCCTATCCTCTTCACTTCTAAGTGGAGGATTCATCTTAAGGCAACATCCATCCTCAAAGGAATGAAGAGCGTGATGAGGGGTTGCTCCCATGGAAATTCTAAATCCCTCCCTCTTTGCCTCATCAACCAGCTCAATTCCCTCTTTTGTGGATATATGGGCAATATGCAGATGGCCGCCAAAAGAAGTCTTATCTATGATATCAATTGCATCTCTGATTGATTCAACCTCGCTCTCAGGAGGGCGCGAGAGAGAGTGAGTCTTAACGTCCTTTGGATTATAAAGCTCTGGATGAAAGAGATCCTCTTTCTCCGCATGAACTACAACAACGCCATCATAAGAGAGATCCGAGAGCCTTTAAAAGACTCCCATTTG
>CANRIJ010000086.1 GCA_947630635.1 uncultured Spirochaetaceae bacterium
CCATATCAACCACAATTGCCTCATCGCCCTCATAAAAGACATATGAGTTTCCACAGCTACCGGTTGTCAGCACAAGATATTGCATTCCCTCTCCTATTGTTTATTAAAAGAAGAGTTTATATTAAATAGCGTCTTTTGTTATATAGGAAAAATTTTCTCTAATATTGACCGAATAAGGGCAAAAGTTAAGAATTTCTAGGGGAAAGCATATGGATTTAAGAGTTAAAGACCTACTTGATGAGAGCAGAATCGGAGAAGAGATTGAGATATCGGCATGGGTAAGAACCAAGAGGGAGGGAAAAAGCGTTGCCTTCTTGGATCTTAATGATGGTTCTTCGCTAAAGGGACTCCAAGTTGTAGTAGACGTAGGCAAAAAAGAGCTGGAAAGCGAGCTCGAAAGAATAACCACCGGCGCATCGGTAAAAGTCAGAGGAAGACTTGAGAAGAGCCTTGGCGGAAACCAAAGCGTAGAGCTCTCAGCAGAGTCTCTAGAATTAATCGGAAGCTGCCCAAACGACTATCCTCTCCAGAAAAAGAGGCATACAGTCGAGTTCTTGAGAGAGAAAGCACACCTAAGGGCAAGAACAAACCTTTTCTCGGCAATCATGAGAGTCAGAAACACAATGGCCTACTCTGTCCACAGATTCTTCCAGGAAAATGGCTTTATCTATGTAAATACCCCCCTTATTACAGCAAGTGACTGCGAGGGAGCCGGAGCTCAGTTCACAGTAACAACGCTGGATCTCGAGAATGTTCCAAAGACCAAGGACGGGAAGGTCGACTACTCCAAGGATTTCTTCTCAAAAGAGGCAAAGCTCACGGTATCTGGACAGCTTGAGGGCGAGACCTATGCTATGGCACTGAGAAACATCTATACCTTCGGCCCTACATTCCGAGCAGAGAACTCCAACACTGCCCGTCACCTTGCAGAGTTTTGGATGATTGAGCCAGAGATGGCATTCAGCACTCTTGAGGGCGATATGGAGGTTGCAGAGTCTTTCTTAAAATACATCTTCAAGAAGGTACTCGATGAGAGAGAGGAGGACATGGCCTTCTTCGACTCCTTTGTACTCAAGGGAGTAAGAGAGAATATAGAGCACGTTGTAAATAGCCCATTTGAGCATATGACATATACCGAGGCTATTAAGATACTCGAAAAGCACAACAGCGAGTTTGAATACCCGGTAAAGTGGGGCTCTGATATACAGAGCGAACACGAGAGGTACCTTACCGAGGTCATAGCAAAGAGACCTGTTATCGTCACCGATTATCCAAAGGAGATCAAGGCCTTCTACATGAAGATGAACGATGACGGAAAGACAGTAAGGGCAATGGATGTCCTCGCTCCAAGGCTTGGAGAGATCATCGGAGGCTCAGAAAGAGAGTGGAGAGAGGATGTGCTTCTAGAGAGGATGAAGGAGCTTGGACTCGACCCAGAATCTTATTGGTGGTACCTAGAGCTAAGAAAGTACGGCTCAGTTCCACACTCAGGATTCGGGCTTGGGTTTGAGAGAGCCGTTAGGTATGTCACTGGAGTTGAGAACATCAGGGATGTCATCCCCTATCCAAGAGCCGTGAAATACTGTGAGTTCTAACCTCCTCGCTTAAATATGCGAAAGCCATAAGCTCCAAAGAGGATGTAAGTCCAAGGCGAGCCATCAAATTGCTCTTAAGCCTTCTGAGAGTTCGCTCTGATATACAGAGCCTATCTGCCATAAGTGCAGATGATGGCCCCATCACATACTCAGAAAGATAGCGCTTCTCTCTTTCAGATAGAGTAAAGGCGCATCGTCTTCTATCATCGACGCTATGGCTTGATAGAGCGCTTCTGAGGTCTGACTTAATAAACCTCTCGTCATAGTGAATCACTTTGATATCAGAGAAGGCCGCCTCATAGAGCTCTCCTTTATAGCTCTTTGCTATGACAACAATGACAACATTTCGGTTAAGGGTCCTAGCCTTCTCCATATCTGCTCTGAGAATGAAGATGCTTGGGTCCAGATATACCACGTAGTCTGGCCTCTTTGAGTACTCAAGGTACTCTCTTCTGTCAAAATTGAGTGACTTTCCAAGCGCCACTTTGATTTCTTCAAATTTCAAATCTGTCTTAAATACTACTTCCCTCATACTATCTAGTACAAAAAAAAGTCAAATTTTGCCAAAAACAGATTTGCACTAATTTGGAAAATCAATTCAAATCATTTATAATTCCTTAAATTGCAAGAAATTATATAACAAAAAACTATTTAGTGGTTTTTTTGAGCTCAGAGATCTTCCTATCAAAGGCATTTGAAAATCTCTCTAAGGCCTTTTGATCAAATCTTCTCTGAGTGGAGATATAGAGCCCCATATTCCTCATCTCTGTCATCATATTTCTCTCTGAGAGGCGCTCTTTTATAGTGCCTTCATCAAACTCAGAGCCTCTGTCATCAATAACAGAGATGCCTTTCTCAATTAACAGGGAAGCCAGGGGAATATCATGGGTAATTGCAAGGGCTGGGGCAGATGCCATCTCGACTATCTTCGAGTCTGCAGAGTTAATGCCCTTATCTACTACAATCATCTCAATTTGAGAGAATTCCCTCTTTGCCTCTATCACATCCTTCAAGGGTCTATCGGCAACGAAATAAGAGGGTATCCTCTCTTTGAGGATGCGCCTGATAATCACATTCCTATGCTTAATCGGCACTGAATCTGCGTCAACGTAGAGTGAAAACACCAAAGAATTCTAAACGAGTTATGAAGAAAATCAAATATCCATGGAAAAGTTCAATTCATAGCTGGTAATATCTAATTGGAGGGACTATGAAGATCTCAGAACTGCAAGAAGCAAGATATAGATATCAGCCCAAGCTTCCAAAAATGCTCAGGGGCGAAATAAGCGATATAGTCGCTAAAGAGGGCGAAAAGACAGAATCAGTTGCGGATAAGGAGAAGATACGAGCTCTCTTTCCAAATACATATGGCCTCAGAGAGGTCTCCTTTGAAAAGGGAAAAGGCGAGAAGCATAAGAGGGAGAGAGTCGGCGTCATCCTTTCTGGCGGTCAGGCAGCTGGTGGCCACAATGTAATATCTGGACTCTATGACGCTTTAAAGAAAGCTGATAAGGAAAATGTCCTTATAGGATTCAAGGGCGGCCCATCGGGTCTGACAGACGACAAATACGTCGAATTTGACGATGATTTCATCAACCGCTTCAGAAATACCGGAGGATTTGACATCATCGGATCTGGAAGAACGAAGATAGAGAGTGAAGAGCAGTTTAAGAAGGCAGCAGAGACAGCAAAGAAGCTCTCCCTCACTGCAGTTGTGATCATCGGTGGAGATGACTCAAATACAAACGCAGCTGTGCTTGCTGAATACTTCAAGGCAAATGACCTTCCAATTCAGGTTATTGGATGCCCGAAGACAATCGATGGAGACTTGAAAAACGACGACATTGAGACATCCTTTGGCTTTGATACTGCCTGCAAGACCTATAGCGAACTCATTGGAAACATAGAAAGAGATGCAAACTCCGCAAAGAAGTACTGGCACTTTATTAAGGTCATGGGACGCTCAGCCTCCCATATCGCCCTTGAGTGCGCTCTAGAGACACAGCCAAATGTATGTCTTATCTCTGAGGAGATCGAGAGCAAGAATATGAGCCTTGATGATATAGCATCCTTTGTCGCTGATTCGGTCGCTAAGCGCGCAGAGAATGGGGATAATTTCGGAGTCGTGATAATTCCAGAGGGACTGATAGAATTCATCCCAGATGTAAAGTCCCTCATATCAGAGCTTAACGACATACTTGTAAAGTACGAGAAAGAGTTCAAAGAGATGAACCAAAATGGAAAGACAAGCGAGTTCTTAAAAGAAAAGCTAAGCCCTTCATCCTTTAAGACCTACTCTATGCTTCCCGAGGAGATACAGAAGCAGCTTATGATGGAAAGAGACCCACATGGAAACGTGCAGGTATCGCTTATCGAATCTGAGAAGCTTGTATCAGGACTGGTAAAGAAGAAGCTGGATGAAATGGCCAAAGAGGGGAAATACAAGGGCAAATTCAATGCCCAGCACCACTTTTTCGGATACGAGGGAAGATGCGCATTCCCATCAAACTTCGATGCTGACTACTGCTACAGCCTCGGCTACAATGCATGCCTTTTGATTCAGAATGGATACACGGGATATCTATCGAGGATCAAGAATCTCTCAAAGAGCGCAGATGAGTGGACTGCTGGCGGTATGCCTATTACGAAGATGATGAACATCGAAAGAAGAAATGGCGTTGATAAGCCTGTTATCAAGAAGGCACTTGTGGAGCTGGATGGAAAGCCATTCAAGTTCTATGAAAAAAACAGAGACAAATGGGCCGTAGAGACAAGCTTCGTGTATCCAGGGGCAATTCAGTACTATGGACCATCAGAGATCTCTGATAGAACCACAATCACTCTAAAGCTCGAACACGAGTAGAAAAAAAATAAATCGGGGCTCCCAAGCGAGCCCCATATTTTTTGCCTTAATTTATGAAAGAGGGACAATGCCCTCCTCTATAGAGATTTAAAACCAAATCCGTTTTAGCCTCTCGGTTTTCTCGATGGAAGTCTGTATTTTCTCTCAGGATCCGTTGGATCTTGGCGGAAAAAGAGAGTCGTAAAGCCTGTGGTTGCGACCACCTGAGAGCCAGTTGCCTTCTCAAGCTCAGCTGAAAGCTCTCTGATTTGGTCTTTCTCCTTGAGAAATCTGACCTTCACCAGCTCATGATGAGAAAGCGCCTCGTCAAGCGCTTTCTCTATGTTCTCTCCGCCTCCCTCTTTGCCAATATATACAATCGGATCAAGGTCAGCGCCCATCGATCTAAGATATGCTCTCTCTTTTGTATTGAGTTTAGTCATTTTCAAGCTTGTACTTCTTCTGAACCTCGAATCTCTTGATCTTTTTAGTCGAAGTCATCTCAAGCGGCTCTGATACCACAGTCACCATCGATATCTTCTTATAAGGAGGAAGATCCTTATTGACCTCGGAGATTATTTGCTCAAAATGCTTCTGCTGTTTGAGAACATCGCCCTCTCTCTTTCTGTATTCATCAGAAGGATAGATTATTGCCCTAATGCCCTCAATCTTCATTTTCTTATCTACCATGTAGCCGATAATGCAGATCTGCTCAATATCCGTATAGAGCTGGAACTTATCCTCAAGCTCCTCCGGGAAGACGTTCTTTCCACCCTCAGATACAATTACGCTCTTGGCTCTTCCTGTAAGATAGAGGTAGTTGTCCTTATCAATGTGCCCCACGTCTCCAGTATTTAGCCATCCATCATCAGATAGAACCTCTTTAGTTGCCTCAGGATTCTTATAGTAGCCCTGCATAACCATTGGCCCCTTGATATAGATAACTCCATTTCCGCTTGAGTCCGGATCTACGACCTTGCACTCAACGCCTGCTATTGCCTTTCCTACCGAATCCTCTTTATAGGCATAGATAGGATTGAGGTGAGTAATCGGGCTAGTCTCTGTAAGTCCATATCCTACAACAAAATCTATTCCAAGCTGATTAAAGCCCTTGAATGTTGAGGCCGGAAGTGCTCCACCGCCGCAGATACAGATTCTGTTATCCTTGAGTGATACTTGGTCAAGAATCATATTGCCAAACATCTTCTTGCCGATATTGATTCCCATTCCCTTTTTCAAGAAGCCAGATAGGCCCATCATGCCCTTTACAAGGCTATATGCTGCACCGCCTTTCTTCTTAACTCCTGCTAGAATTCCCGCATAGAGCTTGTTAAATAGCATTGGAACGCCAAGGAACATTGTAACCTGCCCCTCTTTGAGCTCTCTGAGCATCTGAGAGACTATAAGCTTCTTTCCAAAGACCACCTTTGAGCCAGATGCAAGAGCCTCGATAAAGACTGCAAGCATTGTGTAGGCATGATGTATTGGAAGAATTGCATAGAATACGTCATTCTCTGAGATGTTCATGTTTGACTGGGCAAGCCATGCATCAGCAACGATATTCAAGTGCGATAGCATTACTCCCTTTGGAATTCCCGTTGTGCCAGATGTGAAGAGTATTGCAGCAAGATCCTTGCTCTCAATCTTTTCGGCCTTAACTTCATCTGCCTTGAGATCAAAGACATATGTCCACTCAGAGCCCTCATCAAGCGCTACATACTCCTTAAGTCCAAGAGCCTCAATCCCCTTCTCCTTGAGCCTTGAGCTATCTGCAAAGAGCATAATCGCATCAGAGAATTTCGCGAGTGTTATAAAATCCTTCTCAACAAGCGCATGGTCAAGCGGAACAATTACACCGCCTGCATACAGAACACCAAGGTACACTGCCGCCCACTCAGGGCTATTGCTCCCAGACACAATGACATTGTCTCCCTTTTTAAGACCCTTGGAGAGAAGCCAATTC
>CANRIJ010000087.1 GCA_947630635.1 uncultured Spirochaetaceae bacterium
TAGTACCTTATCCTCTCTGGAGGGAAGTCTCCTCCCTTCCTTTGCATCTCAATGCCGTACACCGATCCGCCATCTCCCATTGCGATGGCATCGAGCACCGGGGACTTCCCCTCTGTGTTAGGCACAAAGCTCTCTGCGGTGACATTCCTCAGTCTTATCCCCATGGAAAGCACGGCATTCAGGATAATCTCAGTCATTCTGGGGCTTCTTCGCACGGTGGATGCGAAGAGGTCCCTGTCATAGAGCGTCATTTTCCGGATGCTCTGGTCTATCTCAGTCCTGAGCGAGACGCCGGTCTTTTTCACTGTCTCTATTTTTTCCATAGAAACCTCCTAATAGCTAATACAGAAAAATTTTGAATTTTGTCCAAAAATGCCAGATTGCTTATTGGAAATGAACTGAAACTGGCGGATGATGAGCTTTTTAAATATGTCGTTGTATAAGTGATTCTGGATGTTGATGCAGGAATATGAGTGTTTTAGCTTATGAGAGCATGTAGTTGCTTTTGCTGTTGGTTATTGGTGACTGTAAGTTAAGAATAATAAGTTAGATAGGAATTACTGATTTTAACCTAAAGTTGCTTCGATTGATAAAGATTGTTGAATAGTAGATAGTTTGTCTTAAATACCGAGGTATAAATAATTTCTTTTTTTATAGTGAATTATTTGTATTCTAAATGTTTATTTAAGAATTGGGAAAATATTTCCAATTCGTATTTTTTACATGAAGCTAAAGTTGTTTAGTAAATAACAGACAATTCTTAAAAAACTGCTTGAAAATAATTTGATTGAGAGGATATTCTCTAGCCAAGAGGGGATAGTCATTGCTAGATCTTCCCCGAAGAGAGGTAAGAGATGAAGAAATCACTACTCGCGCTTATAGCCTTGATACTGGTTGGAGCGCTCATTGCAGTCGGTATCTCTTGTTCAAATAATATTGAAGATGAAATAAAGCTTACTAAGGATGAAGTTGCTTCATCCCAGCCAGAGGCTGTACCTTCTGGATCAGAGGGAAGTGGAACTCAGAGTGGTGGTAATAGTGGCAGTACATCTGTTCCAACTCCAGCTCCTGTAAAGAAAGTATCAATCGCGCTTCCTAAAGTAGTTGATGCTGGAAGTACAGTTACTTTTAGTTCTGCAGCTTCTAACAGAGAGAATGATTTTAAATATGAAGCTGTAAAACAGCTTGGTTCAGTTAAGGTTGATGATTCAACAAATGTTGTAACAGTTGAGTCGAGTAAGATTGCAAATAATGGTTCTGTTATTGTCTCTTATAAGTCAGATGGACAATAAGCTAGTGCAGTAGCAACAGAGGTTGGTTCTTCTTCAAGCATAGAGACAGTAGATCTTAATTTATTAAATAGTCAGCCAGTTGCAAAAAGAGCTGCAGATGCTGGTTATACTAAAGAGGAAAATGAAAAAGTTGAAGAGCCAATTGAGTATGGAAAGCTTGTAATTGTTTTGGAGTATTTTCCTGAGAAAGGTGAGAGAAACAAAGTTGTTGATCTTAATAATTTTGAGTTTAAATTAAATGGAGAAAAGAGCAATTACACTTATAACAATGAGAAAAAAGGTTATTACGTTGTTGATAGGGCGACTACTAACCAGCTAAGAATAGAATTCGATTCTGTTATTCCGACAGGTGCATATTATTCATTTGATCTTTTATTTGGATTAGACGGCAAATCTTATTCCTTCAATAACAGTAATTTGCAAGAAGGGTATAAAGATATTCGAGTAAGTGCCGTTGGGACAAACAATCTTTGGGTTGCTGCTGGAGAAGGCAACGGTATCAATGATAGGAATACTCTTACACTCACCTTCAACGATTCTAGAGACTATGAAAATGTTAGAGTCAGAGTAGGTGAATCTCCATATTATAATGCTACTAAGGATTTAGACGGAAAGTACAGTGTAAAGGTTCCATATGGTACTTATAACTCAATATCAATAATGGCGGAGACTGAATATAAGGGAAGCTATCCTACAGGCGGAAACGGTAAGGCAAAGTATAAAGCTATACTTAGTGTAGGGAATGGATTGTCTGAAGATATCATCATAAATAAAAGCTCTAAAGGTGAAGTCAATATTGAAAATGGGAAGATGGAAGCTGAGAAGGGATTGATAACAATTGAGTCTTTCTTCGCTACTAAGTATATTCAATCTGGCTCGAAAGAACTTGAGGTAAAAACAGATCGCGATGATGAAAATGCTATGACTATTGCTGAAGTACCATCTTATAGTCATATTCCACTAAGTTTCACGCCAGTTGATTCATTTGAGAAAAATAATGGCGATTTTACCTATAAGATCTACGATGTTAAGTATCATATGAAAGATAATAGATATCATGAACAAGTAGTCTCTGGCTATAAGGGTAGTTACGTAGATGGTAAATATGTCTATGATAAAAATTATGTAACAGAGTTTGTCCCTTGGATGGAGCCTGGTGAGTACACTCTTACTTATAACGGCTATACCTTTAATGTTTATGTTGGAAGTGGTGAGTCTGAGTTTATTGTTATTGGAGAAGATGCAAAGAAGGTTGTAGATTCAGAAGTGCTTTCAAAGGCTGTTAATAAAGATTTGAGCCCTAATTTATATCAAGGGAGATAAACAATTAATAAAAATTACTAAAAGCTGTTTCGGGCTTGCTCGGAGCAGCTTTTTCTAATTTAGATGTTTTTTATATGTTATGAAGTGTTGATTATTTACATATTTAGTTTATGAGAATCTTATTCCAATAGTTTGCTAAATCTATATAATAAATAGGTATGTTAGCAAATACCAAAGCAAAGACGCCTAATAAGTTCAAGCATGTCTCTTTTAAAGAGCAGGTTAAGAAGAACAAGAGTGTATTTATCATATACGTTATTTTGAGAACCCTTGTAGTAGGCGTTATGGTTCTGCAGATCCTAAATCGCGATTGGGAGAATGTATTTCTCTGTGCGCTTACCTTGATTCTCTTTACGGTACCAAGCTTTATACAGCGCAACTGGCATATAGAAATTCCAAACGTCTTAGAGATAATAATCCTATTCTTTATATTTGCTGCTGAGATATTGGGTGAGATCTCATCATACTATGTACGCTATCCAGGATGGGATACTGCGCTTCATACTACAACTGGATTTCTGGCAGCTGCCATTGGATTCTCACTTGTAGATATCCTAAATCGAAGTGATAGAGTCAAATTCGATCTATCCCCTTTATTTGTATCTATAGTGGCTTTCTGCTTCTCAATGACCATAGCAGTGCTTTGGGAGTTCTTTGAGTTCTCGATGGACCATTTCTTTGCAATGGATATGCAGAAGGATACCATTGTCCATGTTATTAACTCAGTAACCTTAGATCCGACTCTTTCTAATACTGTGGTATCGATAAAGGGAATTGATGACGTAATTGTAAATGGTACTGCGCTTGGGCTTGGAGGATACCTGGATATTGGACTATTGGACACAATGAAGGATATGTTTGTAAACTTCATTGGCGCTGTGGTCTTCTCATTTATTGGATACTTCTACATTAAAGGAAGGGGGCAGGGCAAATTCGCAAAGAAATTTATACCGACTCTTAGCTCTGATAGTTTAAATAGCGAAGAAAAAGATACTGATAAGGCCTAGCCTTTAAGCGCTCCAAGCGTTATTCCCTTGGTAAAGTATTTTTGGAAAGCCACAAAAATAAGTATCATCGGAATAGCGCTTAATGCTGCTCCAGCCATAATAAGGCCATAGTCTATCGACATTTCTGCCTGCATAGTTGCAATTCCGAGTGCGATAGTCAGTCTTTCTCTGCTTGTCAGCATTACCAACTGTAAAAAGTAATCATTCCATGTATTTATGAATGTGAATATGGCAAGAGATGCAAAAGCCGGCTGCATTAGATGGCATATAAGCTCCAGAAAGACTCTTATTTCACCTGCACCATCTATTTTGGCTGCCTCAATAAGCTCTGTTGGAATCCCTTGAGAGAACTGCTTCATTAAAAAGACTCCAAATGGCCATCCAACGCTTCCAAGTATGACTGCCCATAGCGTGTTGTAGATTCCGAGGCTATTCATAAGGCGCATGAGCGGCACGAGTATTACCTGCTTTGGAAGAGCCATTGCAAGAATTAGTATTATGAATATTACCCTGCGACCAGTGAACTTCTTTTTGGCAAGTACATAGCCTGCCATTGAGGAGCTGATTAGAGTGAGCACCATTGATAAGAGCGATATTACCAATGAGTTTAGAAACCATCTTAGAGCAGGTTGCCTTGTTGGATTTCCAAAGAGCCTAGTCCAATGTACAAGCGACCAAGTCTTTGGAAACCACTCTGGGGGCACTCTCTCTGGATTGAGCTTAAATGATCCAGTGATAATCCAATAGAGTGGGAATAAAAATAAGATGGCAAGTACAATCAGTACTATGGTTGAGAGCACTCTATAGAATGATATTTCTTTTCTTTTGACGTTCATTATTCAGCGCCTCTCCTTCTCATGATCTGAAGCTCTGCAAGAGAGAAGAGCCCAATGACAACGAGCAGAATGACTCCAATTGCGTTTGCATATCCGAATTGGTAGTGCGTGAAGGCCATCTCATAGAGGTAGTACATAACTGTTGATGTTGAGTAAGATGGTCCGCCCGATGTTAAAAGCTGTATAAGTGAGAAACACTGAAATGTATTAATTGTGGTAATAATTCCAATATAGAGCGTAGTTGGCATAATGTAGGGCCACTTTATCTGCCAAAAGATTCGGAATCTTGATGCTCCATCGACTTCTGCTGCCTCTATAAGGTTTTTGTTCACATCACCCAGTGAGGCGATATATAGGACAATTGGCTGTCCGATTGATGTGGTAAAGAGTATCAAGAGTATGCACCAGATGGCAGTTGATTTCTCTCCAAGCCAATCAAATCTCAGAGTCTGAGGCATTAACTTCGCTGATTTCAGTAAATAGTTCAAAATCCCATAATAGGCATTGAATATCCACTTCCATACAACTATTACTGGCACTGTTCCCATTACGACAGGCAGGTAGAAGACTCCTCTGAAGATGCCTGTCAATGCCTTATTTCTGTCATTTAGTGCGCTTGCTGCCCATAGAGAGAAGAAGATAACACATGGGACGGCTACAATGACGAGCAGAAGTGTATTTCCCATGGACTTCCAGAAGATTCTATCCTTAAAGAGGTCTAGATAGTTCTTGCCCCAGTTGAAGTGGAGGCCTTTAAGCGTGTAGTCAAAAAAGCTTGTATAGATTCCAATGAATATCGGTATCAAGACGAATGATATAAAGAGAATGGCAAATGGCAGCAGAAATAGATAGCTTGTGGTATTTGTCTCTCGTTGGATCTTGTGGCTTATTCCAAGGGTTGGGGTTTTTGAAAGCTTCTTCTTCTCTTTCACCATCTTTTATTCTCTGTTATGTGCTCTTATGCATTTGAGTGAAAGACCTCTACTTATTTGAGTTTAAATCGAAGTCTCTTAAGGCCTCTTCAATGCTCTTGTCGCCAGTTGATATGTATTGAAGCATGTTCCACCACTCTTTTCGCATGTTCGCGAAGTTGTCATTTGTGTTGTAGTAGGGTGCATAGTATTTGGTCCATGAGGATAAGAGCTCGTATTCTTTATCCCCGATATATGGGTTTTCAAAAGAGGTTCTTACTGGAAATGCTGCAGATGCCTTGACTGCATAGGGTCCCCACGTCGGGTCATCGCATACGAATTTAATGAATTCTATTGAGGCATCTCTCTTTTCCTCGCTGCCATTATCAAAGACGCAGAATCCATTTACTAGATATTCAAGCTCCGGGACTCCGTCGTCTGATGGGAAGGGCACAGAGTACTCAGTGAATTGATCTGTATTGTTGATCTTTGCGCTGCTTGTACCCCAGCAGATAGATGATGCAAGATGCCCGTTTTTATATAGTAGTATCTCATCGGCAGCCTGAATGCCGCGTCCAAAGTCTATTGCTCCTTCCTTTTGAAGATTTATAAGAAGCCCTAGGGCGTCTCTTATTCCCTTGTTATTGGCGCTCCAATTTCCATTTTCATCTACAATGAAAGAGGAGTATAGGTTGTAGATCAGCGCTCTGGTTCCCTGGTCGCCACCTGAGCCTCCACAGTAGATATTGAGCCCAACCTCTCCGCTGTCTCTAAGCTTTAGCATTGCGTTTACAAAATCATCGGTTGTCCAGAGCCTATCTCCCTCTGTGTTCACGTATTCAAATGCCCCAGATTCCTCCCACATCTCTTTATTGATGGACATCCAGAATGGGGCGCTTGATAGGGGATACATCCAGTAGTGCTTTCCATCTGTGCATGAGGAAATTAGGTTGTTGTTATTTACGTCATTTATGAATTCTTCTGTAAAGAGTTCATCAAGCGGCACCAAAACCCCGTTTTT
>CANRIJ010000088.1 GCA_947630635.1 uncultured Spirochaetaceae bacterium
CCTCTTAAGAAATCCTTTAATAGAACTGCCGAGTGCCTATCGGTATTGACGCCCTTAATCATCGTATATTCGATAGTTACTCTCTTTCCTTCTGAGCGTTGGTATGAGACTAGCTCAGTTTTCAGGTGTCTTAGATGATATCTTCTCTCAACTGGCATTATCTCCGCTCGTGTATATTCGTCTCCGCTTGTGAGTGATACTGCAAGCCTGACTGGGATATTCTCGTCTCTCAGTCTTCTTATTCCCGGAATGATTCCGCATGTCGATACAGTTATTCTCCTATATGACATATTCAGTCCCTTGGGATCATGGAAGTAGTGAATTGCGCCAATTAGCTCATCGTAATTCAAAAGCGGCTCTCCCATTCCCATGAAAACGATGTTATCGATATCCTTTCCGAGGTCTCTTAAGTGGAAGAGCTCTTCGATAATCTCTCCCTTAGAGAGGTTTCTCTTAAAGCCCATCTCTCCAGTTCGGCAAAATGCGCAGCCCATTAAACACCCCACCTGGGACGATAGGCATGCGGTTTCTCTTCCCTTTCCATCTGAAAGCCTCACCGCCTCAATAAGCATTCCGTCGCTTAGTCTAATAAGTATTTTTACAGAAGAATCCTCTTCTTCCATTTTGAGGACCTCAGAGGACCTCGGGCTCTTGAATTTCTCCTTCAGATATTCTCTCTCGCTTAATGATAGCGATGTTATATCGTCAAAGCTTTTTACGCCCTTAGTAAGTGCGTCATATACAATAGATGCCTTGAATGCCTTTTCAAGGCCAAGTGTGTCTTTTAGCTCTTCTTTTGTCTTTGAATATAGCGATTCTGTCATATTGCCATAGAAATGAATGCAGATATTACTCCTGCGATTCCCTCTCCTCCAAGAAGTCCTGATGCCAAATAGGGCATGAAATCCCTCTTAGGCATTGTCTTTTTGATTATTATCATAATGATAGCGCCAACTGCCATAATTGAAGAGATATTCACGGGCAGATAGAATCCAAGTCCAAAAGTCGCTCCTGGAATTCTCAGTACGAACATCAATAGCGCAATGAGTATTCCCATTAGGAAGGCTCCAATATCAGATATTCCCCCAGTCATTGAGCTGACAGCAGCTGCCTGGGGCGCAGGAAGCATTTCAGAGCCGAAACCACCAAATGCATTTTTCAGGTAGATGAGAGATAAAGACGCTACTATTGCTCCGATTACTCCTCCGATACCCTCAGCGAGAATCTGGTCTTTGTAGGGTGTTCCAACCATTGAGCCTGACTTCAGGTCATTCATCACATCTCCTACGAGACCACAGGCAACAGCTACCACTCCAGCAATGGAGAATGACGCTGCGAGGCTGCTCTTCAGCGGAAGCGCAATAAACATCATTACCAAGATGGCAAAGACCTCCATTGGATTGATTCCAGTTTGGCCTGTGAGCATTCCCGAGAGGTATGCAGCAATGTATGTCAGCAGTATGGTAAAAAGTGCCTCTATTGGTCCTATTTCTGTAAATAGGGTAAGAAGTGTCCATGAGAGAAAACAGACTGCAAAGACTAGAATAAGGGCCTTCTTATTGGTCTTGGTCTTTTTGCTCTTTAGCTTTGCAAGGTTTTTTATATTTTGGCAATTCCTGTTATTGCGATAGCAAGCCCTGTTCCAATCATGAGTCCGAGTCCCATATTGGACCTAAATAGGTCTGCCTCTCCCATATTCTTGAAAAAGCCAGTTATGAGTCCAATTGGGGTTATTGTGTAGTAGCCTATAACCGAGCCCAAGAACCAGAGAAGTGCAAGTGTTGGGCCTATTATTGATCCTATTGCCAGAGCCATTGGGCTTACCCACATAGTCAAGCTCGGAAAGAGAGCTGTTTTGCTGAATATTGTGATATTCGAAGGTATTATTCCAAAAAGATCCCTTAGAAATGTAAAGACAGATGAGAGGCCAAGGGAAGTGAAGAGAAGCGGTGCCTTCTTCCCTTCTTTTCCCGCTTTGAGAGTATTGTAAGAGGCCTCTCCGATTGGGTATGGGAGTCTCTCTCTTTCAATCATCTCGGGCCTGTACATTGTGGTGAATAGAGTTCCAAGAAGAGCTCCAGTGACAGCTATGATGATTATTGTGAAAAGTGACAGGGAAGCGCTTGGATCTCTCATCCAGAGTCCCGGGAGAGTAAATGCAAGTCCTCCTGCAACCATGGCCCCGCTAGACATGAGTGTATGGGTGCAATTTATCTCTTCTAGAGTCGAGCCCTTTGCCTTTTTGAGTATTGCCATGGATAGAACTGTCACAAAGACCGTAGGCCAAGGCAGTGCACCCATTCTAAGGGCAACGTACATGCTGCTTGCTGTAATAAAAATCAGCCCAATTGTCCCGATTAGAATCGCTCTTGGTGTCAGGTAGCTTCTACTTTTGGCATTTGCGCTCTTTAAAGCAGTATTTGGCATAGGCACTTTGTACCAAAAAAGTGGGTTAATTGCCATATGGTGCTTTTTTGGGGTATTGAATGTGAATTGATGGAGATAAGAGAGTTTTTTGCCTGATGTTTTATTTTTACATGTCAATCAACAATTTGTATTCTTTCACCAAAGTCTATAGAATCAGTTACATAAGGAGAAAAGTATTATGAAGAAAGCCCTTGCAGTTGTTCTTGTTGTTATGCTTTCTGTGGGATCTCTCTTTGCTGCTTCTGATGCCAGAGGCGCAAGTAAAGAGGGTTCTTTTGGAGTAGGCGCAAACCTTGGAACTGATCTTGGTGTTTACCTCGATTGGGGAATGGGAATGTTTGATTTGGATGTAATTGCTGGTTTCTATCCTGGGTTGTTCAGTAAAACTATTGGTGTATTTGGTGAAGTTGGAGCTAACTTCGCTGTTGTTGACTTTGCTGATGTTGGAGACTTTGCTGGCTCAATGCCACTTTCAGTAGGTGGAGCAGGACTTGTTGCCTTCCAGTTTGGAAGCATATTCGACATGTCCGTAGAGGTTCTTGTTCCTCTCAAGCTTGAGTATACCTTCCCAAAGGTTCCAGTATCTCTATTCTTGAGACTTGCTCCTGGACTCGGTCTCTATAACATGGTTCATGACTTCGACATTAATTTCGCCTTTGAAGGATCCATCGGCGCAACTTACAATTTCTAATTCGATAGAATCCGAAAATATAAATGGAGCTCATTTTGGGCTCCATTTTTATTAATTAGTGGAATATCTTTATCCGAGCCCTAATAGAATCAAGCTGATTTGTCCAATAAATTATCCATTTGAAAGCTTTGGAGCTTAATCAGTTTATTTTCTTCAGCTTTGAATATCTGCCGCTCTCTTCCTTTCTGATTCTAGCTGTGATTTCTACAGTGTAGTCTTTGTATTCTATGTTTGTGATGTCCTTTTCATTGAAGAGAGTGTATGGAATATAGTCTGTTGCCTTGAATTCATATGTATTGGTCTCATAGTTCTCTTCTGCAATCTCTGAGAGCGCCTTTAGAAATTCCTCTTTTCCCTCTCCGGTTTTAAATGAGGTCTCTACTTTTCTGATATTTTGGCTTCTGAGGTAATTTAGCGAGAAGTCATCTGAGACTTGATCCATCTTGTTTATTACAAGGAGCTTTATCTTTTCTTCCGCCCCAAGCTTCTTGATTGTTTCCATAGTGGTATCGAAGCATCCCCTTATATCTGGGTGCGATGCATCTGCGACTATTATGATTGCATCAGAGGAGAGTGCCTCATCGAGCGTTGATGAGAAGGCATCGATCAGATCGTGAGGGAGATTCGATATAAAGCCTACAGTGTCTGATAAGAGAACACTCTGTCCATTTGGAAGCTCTGTTAGGCGCGTTGTTGTATCTAGTGTTGCAAAGAGCTTATCTTCTGATAGCACATCAGAGCCAGTAATTGCGTTGAGAATTGTGGATTTGCCGCTATTTGTGTAGCCAGTGAGGGCAAATGAGAAGAGCCCTGACTTATCTCTTGATTTTCTCTGAGTTGCTCGCATTTTCTTGATTTCTTCTATATCTCTGTCAAGCTGCTTTATTCTCTCGTCTACTTTACGCCTATCAAGCTCGAGCTTCTTTTCTCCCTCGCCCTTTGCGCCTCTTACCCCGCCTCTTTGCTGTGATAGCGTCATCTCTCTTGATGTAAGCCTTGGCTTCATGTAGATAGCCTGTGCTCTTTCTATTTGCAGTCGCGCTTCTCTGGATCTTGCTTTTTGGTAGAAGATAGAGAGTATAAGGGCCTCTCTATCCGAAACTGGAAGACCAAAGGCCTCTTCTAGGTTTTTCTCCTGCCTCGGAGAGAGAAATGAGTCTACTATGACTTCATTGATATCATAGGCTCTTGAATACTCTACGGCGCTCTCCAGTTGGCCAGGACCCAAAAGGGTATTCGGGTTAATCTCTTTTACAGTGAAGGATGCGTGGGCAATTGTCTTAATCGCCAGAGTCTCGAGAAGGCTTCTGGTCTCGCTTTCTTTTAGAAAGAGACGTCTTTCATCCTCTCCGACTCTTCTTATTGTAATTAGCAGCGCCCTGTATTCTTCTTCTTCCATAGCTCTGATTCTATCCATTCATCATCTTAATGGCAAGAATAAAAGAGGGGTGGCATCTCTCCTTGGCCAAACATTAGCTTGTGCCTAGGAAAAATGCTTCCTCTCATTCTGAAGATAACAATAATTTCCAAAACCCAAATATAGAAGGGAAATGAGCATTGTGGTATTCTCACTCTACTGAGGTATTTATGGCACTTAATTGCGGAATCGTAGGTCTTCCTAATGTCGGTAAGTCGACAATCTTCTCAGCAGTATCCTCTGCAAAGGCAGAGGCGGCAAATTATCCTTTTTGCACAATCGAGCCAAATGTAGGAATCGTATCTGTGCCAGATGAGAGACTCGATAAGATTGTCTCCCTTATTCCTCCAAAGAAAATAGTTCCTGCAACAGTGGAGTTTGTTGATATAGCAGGACTTGTCAAAGGCGCATCGAAGGGAGAGGGACTTGGAAACAGATTTCTTGCCTCAATTAGGGAAGTAGGGCTTATTGCCCATGTAGTCAGATGCTTTGATAACAGCGATATCATACATGTAAACAATACAATAGACCCAGAGAGCGATATTGAGACTGTAAACATTGAGCTTGCTCTTGCGGATTTGGAGACAGTTGAGAAGCGCTATGAGAAGACTCAGAAGGCCGCAAGAATCAGCAAAGAGCAGCAAAAGGAAGCCGATAGGCTTCTTCCTCTATATGACAAGGTCAAGAAGGTTCTAGAGGAGAGCAAGAGTCTTAGGGCGATGGGACTCAGTGAAGATGAGATGGCTGACTTATATGACCTTCATCTTATGTCTCTAAAGCCCGTTATCTATGTATGCAATATAGATGAGGATGGAATACTGGAAGACAACGACTATGTTAAGAGAGTCAGAGCCATAGCTGATAAAGAGGGCGCTCCAACTATAAAGATCTGCGGCAAAATCGAGGCAGAGATTGCCGAGATGGATAGCGAAGAGGAAAAGAGAGAGTTCTTGGAAGCTCTGGGTCTTGAAGAGTCAGGACTGAATGCGCTTATAAAGGGCGCTTATAAGGCGCTTGGACTGAGAACTTTTTTCACTTGCGGAAGCGATGAGGATAGGGCATGGACCTTTAAGGAGGGGGCTAAGGCTCCTGAGTGTGCTGGCATTATCCACACTGATTTTGAAAAGGGCTTTATTAAGGCAGAGGTCTATTCATGCGAGGACCTATTTAAATATGGCAGCGAGCAGAAGGTAAGAGAGGCAGGGCGCTATAGACTTGAGGGCAAGGACTATGTGGTTCAGGATGGAGACATTATGTTCTTCAAGTTCAATCTCTAAGGAGCTCCTCTGATACCTCTCTGATTTTGCTTATAGAGACTTTAACTTCTTTTCTGTCATATGTGATGAGGCCGTTCTTTTCATCCTCTACATCAGATAGCTGAGTATAAATGCTTGCCGAGAGTCCCATTTTCTTGGCAGGTATGATCTCCTCTCTATAGAGTCTTAATATGGCATCAGTGAGTTCTTCTTTTGTTTTGAATGCCTTATATGAGAAGCTTTTATCATCGCTTTCTCCATAACCGCCAAACTCTGAGAGTATTACGGCTCTATCAAGTCTGTCCTTCTTGAATTTATATTTTCTGAAGTAATTATGGATGCTTTTGACCTCACCAATCCTCTGATCGTGCCAGCCAGAGGCATGGTCGATGATTCTTGACGAGTCTAGCATTAAGACCTCACTTATAATGCGCTCAGAGTCAAATTGCCCCCAGCCTTCATTAAAGAGGCACCACATGGATATTGAGGTGACATTATAGAGGTGGCTTACTGTCTCTAATGCTTCGCCTTCCCATTCATCTCGGGTCTCTTTGTTCTTTCTTCCAAAGAGAGAGTAATGAGAGTCCTTTAGGTATGAG
>CANRIJ010000089.1 GCA_947630635.1 uncultured Spirochaetaceae bacterium
GAAGAGATGCTCCTTTATTCCTTTTTGTCTTCAGCTGAATTTTCATCCTGAGCATCCACATAGGAAAGGTTCAGTCTTCCCATTCTATCGATTTCAGTAAGCTTGACTTTTACAACCTGGCCAGAGCTTAGTACGTCCGAGACATTCTTTACCCTGGTCTTTGAGAGCTTTGATATATGGCAAAGTCCCTCTTTACCAGGAAGAATCTCAATAAATGCACCAAAGTCCAGAATCTTCTTTACTGTTCCAGTATAGATCTTTCCAACCTCTGGCTCCTCGATGATTGCATTGACAAGATCCCGGGCTGCCTCAGCCTGGCTTCTGTTTCTGCCGTAGATAGTCACTAGTCCATCGTCATCGATATTGATCTCTGCACCACTCTGGTCCGCGATTCCTCTGATAGTCTTTCCGCCGGTTCCGATAACAGCGCCAATCTTATCCTCTGGAATATTGATTGTGATGATTTTAGGAGCAAGCTCGCTGACCTCTGGTCTGGGCTCAGAGAGGGTATCAGCCATGATTGAGAGAATCTTGATTCTTCCCTCTTTTGCCTGATTGAGAGCCTTCTTCATGATCTCTGGTGTCACTCCGGCAATCTTTATATCCATCTGAAATGCTGTAATGCCGTCTTTAGTGCCAGCAACCTTGAAATCCATATCTCCTAGGTGATCCTCTTCTCCAAGGATATCAGAGAGTATCTCATATCTTTTGTACTCTTCATCCTCTGTTATAAGTCCCATTGCAATTCCAGCCACAGGCTTCTTGATTGGAACGCCAGCATCCATTAGGGATAGACATCCACCACAGACTGATGCCATCGAAGATGAGCCATTGGACTCAAGAATCTCAGAGACAACTCTTACTGTATATGGAAAATCCTCTTTCTTTGGAACAACTGCCTCAAGGGCTCTCTGGGCAAGGTGTCCATGTCCAATCTCTCTTCTGCCGGTTGTGAGCCTTCCTGTCTCTCCAACAGAGTATGGAGGGAAATTGTAGTGAAGCATGAATGTAGAGAAATTCTTCTCTCCATCGATGTTGTCCAAAAGCTGCTCATCATTTGAGGTTCCAAGTGTTGTGACTGCAAGGGACTGAGTCTCGCCACGTGTAAAGAGCGCAGAGCCGTGAGTTGAGGGAAGAACTGATACTTCGCAAGTTATTGGTCTGATATCCGTTGTCTTTCTTCCATCGGTTCTGATTCCATCGTTTAAGATAGAGCTTCTGAGAATCTCATACTCAAGATCATCATAGAGCTTTAAGAGCTGGGCATGCTTTTTCTCATCATCTGATATCTCATCCTTGAACTTCTCTTCAATCTTTGTGTGCACTTCATCAAGTGCCTTGTATCTATTTTGCTTTCCCTTTACGAAGGAGGCTTCTTTAACAAGTGGATATGCACACTCTCTAATCGGCTCAAGCCAAGTAAGATCCTCTGCCTCGATCTTCATAAGCGGAAGCTTCTCTTTGCCGCAGAGCTCTCTCATCTTCTCCTGAGCTTTGCAGATTTCAGTAATAACTGGCTGTGCTGCGGCAATCGCTCCAAGCATTACTTCTTCCTGAACTTCCTTTGCGCCGCCCTCAACCATTGTTATTCCATCTTTTGTGCCGGCTACGACGATATCGAGCTCAGCCTCGGGAATCTCCTGGAATGTTGGATTGATCTTATACTCCTTGTTTAAGTATGCGACTCTCACAGCTGCAATTGGTCCATTGAAGGGAATGTCAGAGATTGTAACTGCACAAGATGCGGCGTTGATGGCAACTATGTCAGGAGTATGGATCATATCAGATGAGACGACAGTTGGAACAATCTGTATCTCTCTGCCGAATGCCTTCTCAAAAAGCGGTCTCATTGGTCTGTCAATTAGTCGGGAAACCAATATCTCCTTGTCCTTTGGCTTTCCCTCTCTCTTGAGAAATCCTCCTGGAATCTTTCCGGCTGCGTAGTATTTCTCGTTGTACTCAACTGATACAGGGACAAAGTCAGGAGCCTCTTTTGGTGCCTCACCGCAACATACCGTTGCAATCACAGCCGAACCAGAATATTTGGCAAATACAGCACCATTAGCCTGCTTTGCCATTCTACCAGACTCGAAGATAAGATCCTCATCTCCGACCCTGACAGTTACTGTTGTAACTTTAGACATATTAAACTCCAAATAAATTACTTTCTCAGACCGAGCTCCTGAATTAGTGCTCTGTACTCCTCAATATCTCTTGTCCTTACATACTTGAGAAGTCTTCTTCTCTGTCCGACCATCTTTAAGAGTCCTCTTCTTGAAGAGTGATCCTTTGGATTTGCCTTAAAGTGATTCTGCAAATCGTTGATTCTTGCCGTCAAAAGGGCAATCTGAACTTTTGAATCGCCGGTATTAGCCTCTGAACCGCCGAACTTCTCAATGATCTCTTTCTTTTCGTCTTTTGAAACCATTTTTTATCTCCTATAGAGTAATAGATTCTATTTTCAAAGTTCCCTCTTTGAGTGACTTTAAAAGACTCTCGTTATCGATTTTGAGAATCAGATTCTCAGAATCGATACTTAGCATGGCTCTCTTCTGAGTCATATTCTCAAAACCAATAAGCGATGGATAGACTCCATCTTTTGGCATGAGCTCTTCAAATAAAGAAACTTTAAATACCACTTCTCCTTTCTTGACAGCGTTGGATGCGCCTTTTGCGTCAAGCGAGAATCTATGGCCGGAAAGAAATGAATATTCTTCAAGTCTTCCCTCTCCAATGAGCCTTCTTAAGAGAGTTGACGAGAGTTTTTCTCCACCCTCCATAAGAATTTCATCAGCCTTCTCAACTCTTATGCCCATCTTGTACTTCTTGACAAGATCTGCAAAAGGGAGAAGTGAGCTTCTATTCGGGTTTCCGAGTCTGAAATCGTCTCCCTGAACAAAAGATCGGATATCAAAGGAGCCCATAAGGGCATCCATGAACTCCATATCAGAGATTATGCTGAAATCATGGGTAAAGTCAATAATTAGAACATAGTCTATTTCAAGCTCTTCAAAGAATTTAAGCTTTAGACGCCTGCTTATTAGAGGCTTTATCAGACTGTTTTTGGGATTTCTATCAAAAGTGATTATTGCGCTCTTTGATCCCGGTATCTCGCTTTTTATTCTCTTTAGAGTCTCTATGACGCTTAAGTGTCCTCTATGAAGGCCATCAAAGACCCCTATTGAGAGTGCAAGGGGTACATTTTTAAGGCATTTAAGATCTTCGGCCTCTCTAAAGGATAAGACTTCCATTATAGCCTCGCTGTAAGCGAAAAGGAGTTTTCTCCTCTCTTTCCGTAGCCGTAGAGCTCTTTCTGAAAATAAAGCTTTAAGTACGGTCTCTCTTTATCCTCATCTTCTATGATGAAAATATTGTCTCTTTTTCCATTTTCTATCTCAAAGCGATGACTCTCATCGAGAGCTGCTCTTGAGAATAGCCTGGTCTTATCGATTATCTCATCAGTCTTTAAGGATATATCATCTAGATCAAAGGGGCCTATCTTGGTGCGTCTCAGGCTCTTTAGGTAGGCTGCGCTTTGAGTGAGTAGTCCTATATCCCGAGCAAATGAGCGAATATAGGTTCCCTTTGATACGCTGAGCCTGATTTTCAAAATGCCATTTTCAAAAGAGATAATATCCTTTGAATAGATTTCAATCTCCCTTGGATCTGGCGTGATATCAATACCCTTTCTTGCAATATCGGAAGACCTCTTTCCTCCTATGTGAAGTGCGCTATACCTCGGAGGCCTCTGAAGTATCCTTCCGGATAATAATCCAAGCTTCTCTTTTATGGCATCAAAGCTGGGAATAGGTGCCTCTCTTACTACATTTCCCTCTGGATCCAAGGTATCTGTCTCTTTTCCGAATTCAATTTCAGCAAAATATTCCTTGTCAAAGGAAGAAAAGGCCTCATTTAGGCGCGATGCCTTGCCAATAAGGGCAATCATCAGACCACTTGCAAACTTATCAAGAGTACCTGTGTGTCCTATATGAGATGTGTTATATTCGCTTTTTAAAAAAGAGAGCGAAGAAAAGCTTGTTTCTCCGCTCTTTTTATCGTAGATTTCAATCCCAAAGCTATCTTTCATCGAGCTTTCTTATTTCCTCATCGATAATTCTATTCAGCTTCTCTCCCTCAATATAGGAGGTGTCCTTTATAAAGGTAAGAACAGGCGTATTTCGCGTTCTGAGAATCTTAGCAAGCCTAGTCTGAATAAAGCCTGCAGCTGAATTTAGTGCCTTAACAGAATTGTTTAGGCTCTTGTTGTCATCAAGCGATGAAATGAATATCTTTGCGTAGGCATTGTCAATTGAGAGCTCCACCTTTGTAACTGAGGCAAAGGAAGAGAGCCTTGGGTCTTTGATCTGACCAGAGACAATAAGGGATGAGACAGCCTCCATTATTCTTGATTCTAGTCTCTCTTGTGAGAATTCACCCATTATGCTTCCTCCAGTTTTCTCTTCACTTCCTGAGTCTCTACGATCTCAAGAATATCCCCAACCTCAAGATCCTGCCAGTTCTCGAGTCCGATTCCGCACTCATAGCCCTCATTGACCTCTTTCACATCGTCCTTGATTCTTCTTAAAGATGAGATTTTCACAAGGCCTTTATTGAGTTGAATAGAGTCCCTGATAATCCTGGCAAAGGCATTTCGCTTTACCTTGCCCTCTATTACATAGGATCCGGCGATGATACCGATCTTTGGCACCTTGAAGAGCTGTCTTACCTCTGCCTTTCCGATATCTACTTCCTTGATATCAGGTGAGAGCTTTCCTTCCATGGCTGCCTTGATATCATCAACTACATCGTAGATGATATTGTATTTCTTGATCTCAACCTTCTCTTGCTCAGCCAGTGCCTGTGCCCTAGGAGTTGGTCTTACGTTAAAGCCAATGACAACGGCATCGGAAGCGGCTGCAAGAGAGATGTCGCTCTCAATGATTGCACCAGCGGAAGCTCTTAGGACATTGAGTTTTATTTCGCTGTTGGAGAGCTTTTCCAAAACGCCTTCCAAAGCCTCAACCGAACCCTGCACATCGCCTTTGATTATGACATTGAAGTCGATAATCTGGCCCTCAAGTATCTTATCCGAGAGGTTCTCAAGGGTGATCTTGTTCTTTGAAGAACCCTCCCCAAGCCTCTCAAGCTCCTGTCTCTTGGCTGCAATGCTCCTTGCAGTCTTCTCATCCTCTGTAACCTGGAAAGGATCTCCTGCTGATGGAATGTTAGAGAGTCCGATAATCTCAACCGGGTCCGATGGGCCCGCCTCGAGAATCTTCTTGCCCTTGTCATCAAACATGGCTCTGACTCTTCCGGAGTAGATGCCGGCAACATAGTAATCGCCCTGTCTCAGAGTTCCCTTCTGAATGATGATAGATGCAACTGTACCTCTTCCCTGGTCAATCCTTGACTCAAGAACCTTTCCCTCCGCTCTTACAGTTTGGTTTGCCTTGAGCTCTAGCATTTCAGCTTGGAGGAGTATTGTATCCAAAAGCTCGTCGATTCCCTCTTTCTTTAGTGCAGATATCTTGCAATAGAGTGTCTGTCCACCCCATTCTTCGGGCATGAGTCCAAGCTCAGAGAGCTGCTGCATAACCCTATCTGGATTTGCGTCGTATAGATCCATTTTGTTAATAGCTACTATTATTGGGACTTTGGCTGCCTTTGCGTGGTCGATAGCCTCTTTCGTCTGAGGCATCACACCATCATTTGCAGCTACAACCAGAACGACGATATCAGTGACTTGAGCGCCTCTTGCTCTCATCATTGAGAATGCTGCGTGTCCCGGGGTATCCAAGAAGACAATATCTCCCTTCTCAGTTGAGACCTTATAAGCGCCGATATGCTGTGTAATTCCGCCAAACTCTCCGCTGACGACATTTGTGTTTCTAATTGCATCCAGCAGCTTTGTCTTGCCGTGGTCTACATGTCCCATTACTGTGACAATAGGAGCACGTGGAACCTGGTCTTCTACTCTATCCTCCTCAGTCTCGATTATGGTCTCGTCATATAAAGAGACAAGGTGCACTGAGCAGTTATACTCGCTTGCTATAATCTCCACAGTCTCATGATCAATCTGCTGATTGATATTCACCATCATGCCCATTGAAAAGAGCTTTGAGATTATATCGTTGGCTTTGAGATTCATCTTTTTTGCAAGTTCACCAACCGTGATTGACTCCATGATATCAATTGATTTGGGAACTGCTTGGAGTCTCTGGTCCTCTTTCTTCTTTCTATATACAAAATCAGTCTCCTGATCCTTTGTATATCTATCGTAGTCCTTCTTCTTGGAATTCTGAGAGAGTGATCTGCCCTTGCCCTTTTGATTTAGATCCAGGCTCTGCGTTGTGCCTTGTTTTGCCCCAAGGGGAGAGCGTGGG
>CANRIJ010000090.1 GCA_947630635.1 uncultured Spirochaetaceae bacterium
GAGGGCCAAGGAGCTACTGGATATCAATTACATTACCGGCCCACTGAGGGAGAAGGTACTAGAGAATTTCTCTGCTAGCTGGGATAATACTCCCAAGGCTCTCATGGAGAGGATTCTGAAGAATATCAGAATCGACTATAAGAGCCAGACTCAGCCAAAGAAGTACATGGTCCTTATAGGGCCAACCGGGACCGGAAAGACCACTACCTGCGCAAAGGTCTCATATTACTATAAAGAGATGGGAAAAAGAGTCTCGATTATCACCCTAGACTCCTATAGAATCGGCGCCTATGAGCAGATAAAGGCCTTTGGAGATGCCCTTAATATACCTGTTGACTTTTCAAAGGGCGATGATGAGCTGATACTTCTAATGGATAGGCTAAAAGACGAGGATCTGGTGATGGTAGATACTATGGGCATAAGCCCCAGAGACACTGAGCTTGATCTTACCTTGGAGAGCATGACAAACCAGATATCGCGCGAAGAGTCAATCTTCGTCTTAATACTCTCGCCAAGCATGAAGGAAGAGGACCTGATTGAGAATTACAAGAGGTATTCAATCTACCACCCTGAGTCAATAATCGCCACAAAGGTCGATGAGAGCGAGAGTATCGGAAATCTTCTCTCCTTCTCCTATAGAGTCGGTCTTCCAATACTCTTTCTCACAGATGGCCAGCGTGTTCCGGAGGACCTTAAAAAGGCTTTAAGCTCGACAATAGTATCCTCTTTAAAGGGCTTTGGCCTTGAGATCAAGAGGGGAAAGAGCCAGATATCAGAGACTATAAGGTGAGGCTCTCAAGCATAGACGAAATAGATTCTGATAATCCCTCTTTCTCAACTCCGCTTGTAATGTAGACTCTGTAGCTTCCCGTCTCGGTCTCTTCTGCCTCTTCAAATAGAGGGCTAACTCTATTTTCGTCTCTCGCCATATATAGAATCAGCTCGTTGTTGATCTCTCCTGCGGCTGCAAGAATTGAGCCCTCACCACTGAAGATCACGACGGTATATCCCTTCGGAATGTAGATAGTATCCATTAGCCACTCAAGGCTTTCGTCAATTGTGAGATATATGTCCTCTCCGCTTGATATTCTCTCTTTCAACTCGATTTTTGGAGTAAGGCGCTCATTGAATGTCTTCTCAGCGCCGCTTATTCCCCGCATTAAGGGGTCAACGCTTCCAAGTATTGATGAGAGAGATGTGCCCGAAGAGTATTTTCGCTCCTCGATGATATCGAACTTGACACTCTCTGAGAGTCCTCGCTCTTCAAGAAGCAAATTGATGTTTCTCACCATCTCGCTATTTGGTATTCCATTGTATAAAAGGGTAGATGTCCCTCTAGATAGAAGCGCCTCCGCCTCCAGCGGGCTAAGATCGATCATATCTTCGAGGCTCTTTGCGGCAACTGAAGGCGATATTCTCTCTGTGTCTATTCTAAAGACATAGTTAGGTGATTGGAGTGCTAAAAGGTTCCCGGTTCTGTTATATATAGAGCCCCTTACAAGAGATGTAGGGAGAATGGGATCTGAATACTCTTTTCTCCCTATATTGGGATTGTAGGTCAAGTAGAGCATCCTCGACAGTACCAGTATAAAGAGCGCAATCAAGAGGATAAGCGATATAAGTCCAATCCGTCTGTTGCTTTTAGTGGCCATATAAAACCATTATAATATATCCACATTGGGAATTTCTGAAGATGGATATGAGAGATAACGATCCATATGAGAGAAGGGGAAGGAGAGTTAGGGTAACGGGAATAGTGGCATCCCTGATAATCCTTGTCATTCTTCTCTGTATTGTTCTATATCTTCTCTTCTCTGATGAGGAGGTTCCCTCCCCGAGAGAGATAATCTCCGATTACAAGATTGAAGACAAAAGCCAAAGAGGCTCAGAAAATCCGGATGATGAGATAGTAGAAGACTCTGAGAATAGCACATCTTTTTCTGCCTCTGAAATCGAGGTGGGCAATGAGAGTGAGGAGCTTTTTTCTGGCGAGGGCGATTTGGCTTCTTCAGAGATGATAGCATTAGAAGAAGAGCCTCAGAGAGAGGAGTATCCTCAGGTTGATTTTTCAGTCTACAGAGTCGGAGAATCAGAGAGCCTTTTATCAATTGCATCTAAGTTCAGCCTTCCCAAAGAGAGCATCATGTCAGTGAATAATCTTATGGGAGACACGCTAAGAAACTCACAGGTCCTCTTAATCCCCTCGATTCCGATACTGCAGTATGTCGTAATGGAGGATGAGAGCATAGAGAGCATTATCGAAAAAGAGAGACTCGAGATGAGCGTAGAGGAGATAGCCGATCTAAATGGAATTGATGAGAATAGCACCTTCAAAATAGGCGATATTCTCTATATTCCATATGTTGAGAGAATAAAGGACGATGAGATCTTGGACTATGTTATTCCTCTAGAGGGGGAGGTGCTCTACCTTTTTGGCTCCAATTTCGGCGCGAGAATCTTGGATGGAATTATCATAAAGGGCGAAGATGGAGATGAGGTATTATCCCCGCTTGGAGGCTTTGTCTCATCAAAGGGAGAGGATAGAAGCCTAGGCTCATATATTTCGATAGACCTTGATAACTTAATGAATATATATTTCTATGGCCTTGAGAGCATAGAAGTCGATGTGGGAGACGAGGTAGAGAGGGGAGAGAGAATAGGGCGCGTAGGCTCATCCTACTATGGCCTATTGCCCTCTGCCCTCTACCTTGTGCTTGAGAAAAACGGGTCCTTTATAGACCCGCTTGAAATAGACTAGGCATTTCTTCCGCAGCAGTTTTTGTATTTCTTGCCGCTTCCGCATGGGCAGGGCTCGTTTCTTCCGATCTTTGGCGTTGTTCTTCTGTAGGTGGTGTTTTGTGCTTGAGCCTGGCTTTGCACTACAGAGCCTCTTAAGGGAAGGCGTCCATGAGTGAGATTGAGCCTCTTTTTATCCTCAGTCTTGCCGCTACTGGTATTCTGGATATTTATTCTGACATTCACTGCCGCCTTGATAACTGCCTCTGTAATTGATTCAAGCATGTCATCGTAGGTGTCGTTTGCCTCTTTCTTATATTCAACTAAGGGATCTTTCTGGGCATAGCCCTGAAGGGAGGCTGCATCCTTTATCTCCTCAAGGGCATCAAGGTGGTCTACCCATTTCTGGTCGATATTTCTCAGGTACACGCTTCTGAGCCAGGAATCAAAGAGTCCTGGGGGCAGGGGTTTGATTTTCTCCCTGAGTCCCTCCTCAAGGCTCTTTTTGAGTCCTTCCTTATTCTTAATAAGCTGTGGCTCAGGAGTAATGGAGAAGACTCTCTGAAACTCCTTTAGAATCTGGTCGCTATTTCCCTTATTCTCTTCAAAGATTGAGTCGATGATGTCATTTGTGTTGTCAATGACTCTCTTTGTGAGGTCGTTGTCCTTTAGTATTTCGTCCCTCTGAGAGTAGATGAAGTTTCTCTGGTCATTTAGTACATCATCGTATTCCAAGAGCCTCTTTCTTATAGAGAAGTTTCTCTCTTCGACTTTTTTCTGGGCATTCTCGATAGAGTTGTCGAGTATCTTGTGGTGAAGGGCCTCTCCGCTCTTCATGCCTAGTCTTCCCAAGAACTCCTTCATGCCCTCCTTTGCAAAGAGTCTCATCAGTGGGTCATCAAGTGAGATGTAGAACCTAGATGCTCCGGGGTCTCCCTGCCTTCCAGATCGTCCTCTGAGCTGATTGTCGATTCTTCTGGATTCGTGCCTTTCAGAGCCGATGATAAAAAGTCCCCCCAGCGCTTTCACCTCCTCATAGTTCTTTCTCCATTCATCCATAATCTCCTCTTTGGCCCTATCGAGCTCCTCTTGGCTCTTATCGCTTCCGATTTTCTTTATTGCCATATGCTCAGGGGAGCCTCCGAGTTTGATATCGGTTCCACGTCCAGCCATGTTTGTGGCAATTGTGACAGCG
Source organism: uncultured Spirochaetaceae bacterium (assembly GCA_947630635.1). Lineage (GTDB taxonomy): Bacteria > Spirochaetota > Spirochaetia > Sphaerochaetales > Sphaerochaetaceae > Ornithospirochaeta. The sequence goes on from CANRIJ010000090.1 coordinate 3,932, forward strand.
CCCTTAGATCCGGCCTCTCCGACTATGTAGGCCTCTCTTGCATGGTTCTTTGCATTTAGTACCTCGTGCTTTATTCCCTCTCGTCTTAAAAGGGCAGAGAGCTTTTCGGACTTCTCAATCGATGTGGTTCCAATCAGTACCGGCTGACCTGTCTCGTGTATTTTCTTTACGTCTTTTACAATTGCGTTGAATTTGGTCTCTTCATCGTAGTAGGTGAGATCCTCCAAATCCTTTCTGATAACTGGAAGATGAGTGGGAATCACAACTACATCAAGGCCATAGATCTCCTTGAATTCCATAGCCTCTGTATCGGCAGTTCCTGTCATGCCAGAGAGCTTTTTGTACATTCTGAAGAGATTCTGGAATGTGATTGTTGCAAAGGTCTTTGACTGAGACTGTATCTCGACTCTCTCCTTTGCCTCTATTGCCTGATGAAGACCCTCTGAGTAGCGCCTTCCATAGAGTACACGGCCCGTGAATTCATCTACTATCTGGACCTCGCCGTCCTTTACAATGTAATCGACATCCCTTTTAAAGAGGTGCTGGGCCTTTACAGCCTGAGTTACGTAGTGCACAAGCTCGAAGTTTCTCGGATCGTAGAGGTCGTAGATTGTGTTTCCCTCTTTGTCAGTGGATGGCAGAAGGTCATTGTTTCTCCTAAGAAGCTCCTCCATGTGCTCCATTCCTTGAGCTGTGAATGAGATGCTCTTTGCCTTCTCGTCGATCTTGAAGTCGCCCTTTTCGTCAAAGGAGTCAAGAAGGGCCTTATCTAGCTTATCCATGGTGCTGAGCTCATAGTATTTTCCAGTTGCAGGGTCCTTCTCGCACTCTTTGAGGTAGGGCACAGTCTTAAGCGCTATTCTTACTTTATCAGTGTCATCTTCTGCCTGGCCGGAGATAATAAGCGGGGTTCTTGCCTCATCAATTAGGATTGAGTCTATCTCGTCGACTATTGCAAAGGCGTGGCCTCTCTGAGTCTTGGAAGAGAGAGACTGCTTCATATTATCTCTTAGATAGTCAAAGCCAAACTCATTGTTTGTGCCATATGTGACATCCTTTGAGTAGGCCTCCTTTTTTGAATTCTCATCCTGTCCGTTGTAGATGACTCCGACTTCAAGACCCAGGTATGCATAGACTCTTCCCATCCATTCTGCGTCTCTTTTTGCCAGGTAGTCATTTACTGTGACAATATGAACTCCCTCTGATGAGAGTGCGTTTAAATACGCAGCTGGCACTGCGGTGAGTGTCTTTCCTTCACCGGTCTTCATTTCAAGGATCTTGCCCTCATGGAGGACAATCGCTCCCATCAGCTGCTCATCGTAGTGAAATTCCCCCAAGACCCTCTTAGAGGCCTCTCTTGCAAGGGCAAAGGCCTTTGGAAGAAGAGAGGTGAGGGTATTTTTGCCGCTCTTTATCTCTTCTTTCCACTTTTGGGTGAGGGCGGGAAAGTCCTCCCTCTCAAGTGAGGCTGCCCAATCCTTCTCCCTGTTTATGCTATCTACAATAGGCTGTAGCCTTTTGATATCCTTTTGCTGTTTTGTCCCCCCGAATAGGGAGGAAAAGAAATTTGCCATAAGCCTATTCTAGAATTTTTATCTAATGCCTTAAAGTGAGTTGAAGAAAGTGCTTAGCCATTTTTTCTCTTAATGTGGAAAGAAATTGCATATTAAACTAAAATCAAAGTCAATGAGCTGGACAATCAATTTTCTGGGAATGCCGAAATACCCTCTTGGAATATTGGATTTAGTCTCATTGACCATAATTATTGTCGGATCTCTTTCTGGAATGTGCATGGGCTTCTTTAAGACTGCGACAAAGCAGCTTTCCTGGGTGCTTGCCTTTCCTATCGCGCTTATCTTTACCTCTTTTCTCTCTAAGGTTATAGACAGTGCCTCAGATATGGGCATATTCTTTGCAACCCTTCTTTCTTTCCTGATTCTGTCAGTTGGAATATTTCACCTGATAAATCTTATCGGAATTGGAATTACTAAGGTCTTTGCTGGAACGGGGCTTACCTTTGTAAACCGCACACTTGGTCTCTTATGGGGTATATTGGTATCGTCCATTGTGGTTGCGCTTATGTATGCTTTGATAGCCATTATTCCTGGAACATTCTTCCAGCCGCTTTTGACGCACTCAGCGATCTATAGATTGTTCTCTGGTTATTTCATATCAGTAAGGGATATGCTGACGGAGGCTCTAAGTGCCTCTAAATAGACTAAGAAAGACACAGAGTGCTGTCTCTAAGGAGCTTGAGAGGGATCTTTCTCTCTCATCTCTTCCATCATCGCTTCTCTTTTATGGGCCAAGAGGAAGCTCGAGACTCACCGGAGCGTTGGATCTCGCATATGAAGTTCTTTCCCTCTCTGGCCGCGAGGGCCTAGAGAACCCAAATGGCATTGTCTATCTTCCAGA
>CANRIJ010000091.1 GCA_947630635.1 uncultured Spirochaetaceae bacterium
TGCAATGGCATTGGGCCTGGATATATCGAGACACCTCAGACAGCGCCTCTTAGAACACCTGGTCATCCATTTAACAATTTCATTCTGTCAAAGACGCCTGCAAATAGGTGGGGAAAACCAGAGGATCTTCAGGGGCCAGCAGTATTCTTGGCATCCGATGCATCCAATTTCGTCAATGGCCATATTCTCTATGTAGATGGCGGTATTCTCGCCTACATTGGAAGACAGCCAGAAGGCAATGCCTAAAATAAATGAAACACCTTACAAGAGGCCACAGCAGATGTGGCCTCTTGAGTTTTAGAGCTTTGGAGGAATCAGTATGGAAGTAACAGCTCACTATAGCTATGATGCGGAGAAGGGAATTGAGAGAATCGATGCGATTCTGAATTCAGATGTGACTCAGATGGTAGAAAAACCATCTATTCAGCCAAGGAAGAATCTCACCTATTCAAATGGCTTCTTTGTGAATATCACATCTCTCTTCATAGATATAATTGGAGCCGATGACTTAAATGATAAGCATAAGAGCACAACTATCGCCAAGATCCATAGGAGCTTTATATCCGAGTGTTATGCTCTTTTGATGTCGGAACCGACGATAAGGGAGATAAATCTCTTTGGCGACTCAATATGGGGAATCTTCGATACTCCCAATCAGAGCGATGTTGAGAGCGTAATAAAGATGGCAGGAAAGCTCAACACTCTTGTTGAGATGCTCAATACAAGACTCAAGAAGAAGAGATATAGCGAGCTCTCCGTGGGAATCGGAGTCGATTCTGGCAGATCTCTTATGGTGAAGGCAGGATTCTCTGGCAGCGGTCTCAATGATGTTATTTGGATGGGAGATGTCGTCTCTGGCGCAAGGGACATGGCTGCCTTTGCAGGAAGGTCAGGGCTTCCTACGCTCCTGATATCAGAGAGAGTCTCGCAGCATCTGGACGCAAAACTGAAGAAGGGCATGAGGGCGCTTTTGATCAATAAGGTAAAATACTATGGCGCGGACATCAAATGCCCGCTAAAGGAGGCTGAGGAGGCTAAATCTGAGGAGAAGAAGGCTGAGGGCAAAAAGCCTATTGATGACAAAAAGGCAGCAGACAAGAAGCCTAAGAAGTAGGCTTTAGTATTTACCTCTGATTTATTTAAGGGGTAGAATCTATCGATGAAGAGGATTCTGCCCTTTCTTTTTGCTCTAATTCTTCTAGCCTCATGTGATCGTGTCAGCCATGACGAAGGCCTGGTGAGAATTGCCCTCTCATCTGAGCCTCCTACGCTGGATATCATGATAAATCCATCTCTAAGCGGACGCTTGATGCTTCTTAGGAATGTCTATGAAAGGCTCTTTGAGATCGATGAAAGCGGAGAGATGGATATGGTGCTTTCAGAGAGCGTAGAATTTGGAGAGGACAAGAGGTCTCTTTCTATAAAGCTTAGAGAGGATGTCTATTTTCATGATGGAAGCAAGATGGATGAGGAGGATGTCGTCCTTTCCTTAAATAGATGGCTCGATAAATACAAAACAGCCTCTGACTACGTTCATGGAGCGCGCTTTTACAGCATAGGAGATTACTCAGTGGAAATAGATTCAGAGGGAAGCTTAGCTCTATTTCCATACTTCATGGCCTCAAGCTCTCAGAGCGCGGTGATTATGAGTAGAGAGAGCATAGAAAATGAGAATCTCGGACTTGTGGTGGATATAGTCGGCACTGGTCCATTTAAGCTTGAGTCATATTCGAAGGGAGAGAAGGCGGTACTTACTAGAAACATGTCATATTATGGCACTAATGATGAAATTTTAGGCATATCAGATAGTCAAGATGACATCGTTTCTAGGCTTGAATACTATTTTGTGCCAGAGGCGCTAACCAGGAGAATTGGCCTTGAGAGCGGAGCGTATGATGCAATAGGGGACGTGATGAGCTACGATGTCGCCGCCTTTGAGGATAATGAGAATATAGCTCTTCTGGGAGAAGAGGAGACTGGATCGATTGCGCTTGTATTCAACAAGAGAAGCAGTCTTGGCTCTAATTCTCTTTTTAGGAAGGCGGTCTCTCTTTCATTGGACTTTGATGCGCTTATGAAATCCTGCTATGGAGAGTCTGGTTATGTGGTTGATTCAAATTACATGGATAGCACAGAGCCTCTATTTAGGCTCTCTGGCGATAGCATATATTCAGAGAGGGATCTAGAGAGGGCAAAGAGTCTTATAAAAGAGAGTGGGTATAATGGAGAGAGTTTTAGGATTCTTACATCAAATCTCTCTAACATGGATAAGATAGCAGTCTATATGAAGAGCGCTTTGCAGGAGGTTGGGGTAGAAAGCGAGATCATTATGCTTGATTGGGCGGGTATGCTGGAGGCAAGAAAAGATGAGAGTCTATGGGATATCTATATATCCGCATTTACCTCTGTACCGCTTCCATCGATGAAGAGCTATCTAATGGAGGACTTTCCGGGATGGATTGATAGAAATGACGCTGAAAGAGTGGAAGAGGTCTTGAACTCCGATTCCCTAGAGGAGGCCTCTTTAAAGTGGAGTGAGGTGCAGAGGGCGCTTTGGGAGAGCCTTCCTGTGATTGTTCCGGGCCATTACACGACAGTTTATGCCCTTGATAGCAGCTTGGATGGAGTTGAGATGATAGATGGGATGCCCGATTTCAGGTCTTCTCATTATAAAAAGTGAGGCAATTGTCTATAATCCGCTTATGAAAAGGGTCCTTATAAGGCTTCTTTCTGTTTTTATTACGCTCTTTGTGCTATCCCTCATGGTCTTTCTGATGATTGAGGGATCGCTAGGAGATTCTTCTTCCCTTCTTCTCTCAGAGGACGCAGGAGAGAGGGAGATTGAGCTCTATAGCCAAATGAGAGAGAGCGGACCCTTTTTTGTTCGATACCTTTCGTTCTTGGCATCGTTCTTTTCTTTTGATTTGGGCTATTCGGCAAATGGTCTTCTGATTGCGCCTATGATCCTGAGCGCTCTTAGAATAACGCTCTTTATTTCGTTCTCTTCAGTTTTAATATCGCTTGTGATATCGCTTCTCTGGTCGCTTTTTGCTTCCGTCAGAGATGGCTTTTCATATAGAGCTTTGGAGGCTTTCTCGATTTTTATTTCCTCGCTTCCCTCATTTGTGATATCGCTTTTTCTGATTTTGGTCTTTTCGCTTAAATTGCGATGGTTTCCAACATCGGGGTATGTCAGGATAGGCGATAGCTTTTTGGGCTTTCTTGGCTCCCTCTTTCTTCCCATTCTCGTTCTTGCTCTTATGCATATGTCGCTGATGCTCAGAGTCTTTAGGTCCTCTTTTAGGTCTAATCTTGGCTCTTCCTATTCGCTGGTTCTGAGAAGCGAGGGAGCAAAGGGCGTAAGACTCTCATTTCTCACTTCATTCAGAGAGTCTATTCCCCTTATTGCCTCCCTCTCAGCAGATAGCTTGGCATCTTCATTTTCAGGCTCTGCAGTTGTGGAGAGCATATTTGCGCTTCCCGGAGTGGGATCGCTATTGGTCAGCGCTTCTCTTTCTAGGGATTTCAGGCTTACAGGCTCGATTTTAATGGTTGTGGCATTTCTTTCCTCGATTTTCTATCTTTTGAGCGAGTTTGTTGCGTTTCTCTCTGATCCCAGAGAGAGGAGGGCAAGATGAGGCTAAGAGGCGGAATTATAATTCTAGGCCTTATTTTGGCATTCTCGTTTGCCTTTTCATTTCTGGAAGTGGGCATAGATTTAAGTAGGAGTCTTTCTGGAGCGTCACTAACATCTCCGCTTGGCTTTGATGATCTTGGAAGAAACTATCTTGTCCTCTTGGCGAGGGGAACGCTGACATCGCTCTTTTTCTCATTTATATCAGTGAGCATCTCTTTTTTTCTAGGCACTCTGTTATCCCTCTTTCTCTCGCTGTTAAAGCGTGGATATGAGCTGGCCCTCTCAATTTTAGACTCTGTAAGAATGCTGCCAGTAACAGTAGTGGCGATATTCCTTTCGTCATTTTTTCTCTTGGGAGAGCTCAGAATCGTTATTTCACTCGTTGTGGTCTTTACCCCGATGTTCACTAGGATATCCTTCTTGAAGCTAAGTGAGATAAGAAACAGGGAATATATTCTATTTCTGTCAAAGAGCCGAGTATCCAGAAGTAGAGTCTTCTTTTGCCATGTGGTTCCGCATCTTTGGCTCTCAATAAGAGGAGCATATGGAGTATACCTGTCCACGAGCATACTTCTTGAGTCGACGCTCTCGTATTTAGGCCTTGGGCTGAGAGAGGAGAGGCCTTCCTTGGGCTCTATAATGGCAAATGCCAAGGACTACATGCTATATAGGCCATCGCTTTTGATCTATCCGACTCTAATAATGCTTTTGATATCGCTATCGCTCTATCTGATATCCTCGTCACTTGGAGAATTTGATTCGTCCCTTAAGCGACCTCTGAAGGGTAAGCTTGTCAACATAGCCAAGTTCTCCTCCAATAGGAAGGCCCGAGGCGAGTCTTGATACAGAGAGTCCCTCCCTCTTTGATAAGAGCTCGCTTAGGTAGAGGGCAGTGGTATCTCCCTCCTCGGTTGGATTTGTTGCGATTATAGCCTCCTGGAAGGCGCCTTCGTCAATTCGCTTCAAGAGCTCTCTTATTCTCAGGGATCCCGGTCCTATTCCGTTTAGTGGATCGATTGCCCCTCCAAGCACGTGGAAGAGGCCATTATATGCGCCTGAGGAGGCTATTGAGAAGACATCCTCTGGCTCCTCTACGATGCATATAAGACTCTTGTCTCTCTTTTCGTTATTGCAGTATTCGCACTCTCCCTCGCTATAGGAGCCGCAAATAGGGCATATATTCACTCTTTCCTGAATTGTCCCAATTGCGTTTGAGAGTGCCTGATTATATGCCTTGTCGGTCTTCATTAGATGAAAAGCGAGTCGGGATGCGCTCTTTTCGCCCATTCCGGGAAGCCTCTTCAATAGTCTCACCAGTTCATCAAAGCTCTTCATCTCTAATCCTCCAGATTGCCCTCTTCGAGTTCGGCTATCTCCTCGACCTCTTCGTCCTTCTCTTTTTCTCGAGGTTTGGCCTCCTCATCTACAGTGACAGTGCCACCCATTACGCTTAAGAGCATCTTCATCTTCTCTGATATCTCTTTCTCGGGAGCCACTTCGGTTTCTGCGTCGAACTCTTTGTCTATTCCGGTAAGCTCTCTTATGTGTGTCTTTATAGGATTTGCATTCTTTCTGAGAATGTCGCGAGAATAGGCGTCTTTTGTATAGAAGACTATCTTATCCTCTAGTTCGCTTATTCTGTTTGATCTCTTGAGTGGCATTTCAAGGTCTATGCCGCCCTCTTTGAGGCTATCGATAAGTTTTGGTATTAAGAGTGAGGAAAGAGGCATATACTCCTTTCCGCTCTCTTTGTTTATATCGCTTTTTTCCCGATGGGTCTCCTCCTCGGTTTCATACATCAAGATCATTGGCTCATCGCTACGGGCAGTATCGCTTTCTTCTTGATGGGCTAAGCTCTCGCTCTTGTCTTTGCTCTCTTCAAGAATCTCTTGTGTTTCTTCTGAAATTGAAGAGGGCGCCTCTATGTCCTCGTTTTTATTCCCTTGAGAGGTTGTTATCTCAAGCTTGGGTCTCATTATCTCTTTTTTTTTGATTACGTCTTTTCCAGAGGAGATATCCTCCTTTATGGCCTTGATCTCCTTTATGATTCTATCTGGAGAGGATAGGTAAGGAAGAGACGATAGGCGGGAGACAAAGAGCTCAAGCTCGAAGCGGGGAGAGAGCGAGTAGCGAATATCCCTATAGAGATTCAGTGCGCCTTTTAGCGCTCCCTCGACTTGATCGCTTTCTAGGCAATCTGCGATGTTCTTTGCGCTCTCATGCATTGGATTTAACAGAATATCTTCTTTTCTGATTCCCGATTTCCACATCATGATCGTTCTGAAGAAGTCAGCTGTCTCTTTTACAATCTCCTCAGGCGATACTCCCGCGCTAAAGAGCGCCTCTAGTGCCTTATCTGTGTGCCCTGTGATGCTGTAGCCTACCAACTCGCTTATCTTATCAAAGCCTGCTAGATTGAGTTTTTCCTCAATCTTCTCGAGTGTGATCTTTCCCTCGGAGAATGAGGCTATCTGGTCAAAGAGGGTATAAGCATCTCTCATAGATCCAGAGGCCTCCTTGCTTATCCAGCTAAGGGCATCGTCTTCGGCTTCAATCCCGCTCTCGCCAGAAGCCTCTCTTAGCTTACTTTTTATAAGCTCCTGGGGAATTAGTTGGAATCTGAATTGCTGGCAGCGGCTCC
>CANRIJ010000092.1 GCA_947630635.1 uncultured Spirochaetaceae bacterium
GACAAAGAGAGGCTTATTATCCACATCGTTCTCGATAGCGAGGAGGAGAGGGCAGTCTGGAGGCTCTTGGAGCTCAAAGAGAGGGGCTATAGGCTCTTTACAATCAGAGAGAGGGAGTCACAGGAAGAGGACGGCATACTCTCTATACCCCTTGAGAGTCTCTTTCCCCTTTAAACTTTTATTTTTAATGCTTACAATTTCCATGTTTTTCTTTCAGGAGACTATATGGAAATCAACGTCAGGAATCTTCACCCGCTGGAGATAAGGCTTCTCAGGGATGTTACATTAGACGACGTAATTACAAGAGACAAGATTATAGATGATTTGGGCTATAACATTGGACAGTGCAATCAGGCATTCTCTTGGCTAGAGGCAAAGGGCTTCATAGAGGAGACAGAGAGGACAAAGAAGACCTTCTATGAGCTGACTGATTATGGCAGGGCACTCAGGGAGAAGGGACTCTCTGTAATAAGGATGGTCGATATACTCAAAAAGGGTCCGCTTACCCTTCCCGAGATTGCCGAAAAGCTCTCTCTAGAGCAGAGTGAGGTTGGTTCATCATTTGGCTCTCTTACAAAGAACAAGATTGCAAAGCTCAATGATGAGAGAAAGGCAGAGCTTATAAGCGACTCTATACCCGAGGATGCTATCTTGCAGAAGAGCATTCTTGAGACGAAGGGAGATCTAATTGAGGAGTCTACCCTTACTTTGAGCGAGAAGAGCGCTATTCAGGCACTTTCAAAAAAGAGGGGAGCCTCCTCTTCTCCATACAAGATATCTGAGAGAGAGGATGTATTTTATAGGCTCACAGAGCTTGGAAATGAGGCGAAAAAGGAGATTGAGAAGAGTAGAATCACTGGCGAGGAGTTTGGCTTGTTGACTCCCGAGATGCTCTCTTCCGGCTCATGGAAGGAGGGCTCTTTCAGGCCTTATGGAGTAAACTCTCCGACTCAGCGCCTGATTCCGGGCCGCTTCAATCCCTATGGAGACTACATCAAGTGGGTAAAGGATAAGCTCACATCATTGGGATTTGAGGAGTTTGACGGACCCTTGGTAGAGAATGAGTTCTGGAACGGAGATGCGCTATTCATGCCTCAGTTCCACTCAGCAAGAGATATCCATGATGTCTACTATGTAAAGGATCCATCACACGCAAAGAGCATTGAGGAGCCTTGGCTATCACAGGTTAAGAAGACCCATGAGAATGGATGGAAGACCGGCTCAAGAGGCTGGGGCTATAAGTTCGACCATGAGTTTACAAGACGCCAGATTCTAAGAAGCCAGGGAACCGTACTATCTGCACACCAGCTAACGAAGGCCCATATACCAGGCAAGTATTTTGGTGTTGTTCGCTGCTTTAGATATGATCAGGTAGATGCAACTCATGGCGCTGATTTCTATCAGACAGAGGGCATTGTCTTGGGAGAGGATGTCAACCTAAAGAACCTCTTAGGGCTCTTGAAGATGTTTGCAGAGGAAATTGCAGGGGCTGAACAGGTCAAGTACGTTCCTGGCTACTTCCCATTCACTGAGCCTTCAATTGAGGTGCATATAAAGCATCCCGTTCTTGGATGGTTTGAGCTTGGGGGATCAGGAATCTTCCGTCCAGAGGTGACAAAGGCCCTTGGTGTTGATGTGCCGGTTTTGGCATGGGGTCTTGGAATAGACAGAATGGCTCTTATGCATTTGGGTCTCAATGACCTGAGAGAGCTCTTTACGCCGAATATCGAGAGTATCAGAACGAGGAGGGTAAACTAATGCCGAAGATTGAAGTAAAAGAGGATCTTTTCTATGAGCTTTACGGTAAGAAGGCCTCCGATGATGAGCTCGTTGATATCTTCCCAGTTGCCAAAGCTGAGCTAGATGGACACGAGGATGGGACTATTAAGATAGAGCTCAATGATACCAACAGGCCTGATTTATGGTCAGCAGCCGGAGTGGCGAGAGCCCTAAAAACCTATGAGACTGGAAAGATTCCAGAGTATCCTTTTTTCTCCAAGAAGGGCGACTTTAAAGATCATGGCGGAAGAAGGATAGTCAATGATAAGAGCGTCGTTGGGATAAGGGACTTCTCTGTAGGATTTGCAGTAAGAGGCAAGAAGGTCGATGATGGGCTTCTGAGAGCGCTTATACAGGCGCAGGAGAAGCTCTGCTGGAACTTTGGAAGAAAGAGAAAAACTATCGCTATGGGTATTTACAGAAGCGATCTTATCAAGTTCCCGGTACACTATGCTGCAGTCGATCCAGATAAGACGAAGTTTGTTCCTCTTGGAATGACTGAGGAGCTATCGCTGAGAGAGATCAATGAGAAGCATCCAAAGGGAAGAGAGTATGGCTACATCGTAAAGGACTTTCCTCTCTTTCCGTACCTTTATGATGACAATGGGGATACCCTCTCGAATCCACCGATAATAAATAGCGCGAGAATCGGAGCTGTCGAGGTGGGTGACAGCGATTTCTTTATCGAGGTATCTGGTCCGATTCTCGATGATCTGATATTAGCCATCTCAATTCTCTCCTGTGACATGTACGACATGGGCTGGGAGATTCTCCCTGTAAAGGCTGAACTTGCAAAAGACACGGAGTATGGAAGGGAGATAGTGCTTCCATATTATTTCCAAAAGCCCCAAAGGGCAAAGCTAAGCGATGTCAAGAAGGTTTTGGGAGAGGAGCTAAGCGCAGCTGAGTGCATAGAGTCTCTCAAGAGAATGGGAGTTGAGGCACACTCTGATAATGAAAGAGAGATTCAGATCAGAGTCCCCGAGTACAGAAATGACTTCTTGCATCCAGTGGATGTAATTGAGGATATTATGATTGGCCATGGGCTTGGGAATTTCACTCCTGTTATGCCATCTGATTTTACAGTCGGACGTCTCTCGCCTGAGGAGGAGAATGGCAGAAAGGTGAAGGACATCATGGTTGGACTTGGTTTCCAGGAGATGATGTACAACTACCTAGGGAGCAAGAAAGAGTACATTGACAATATGCACATCTCGCCCGATGATGCTGTCTTTATCTCAAATCCGATGAGTGAGAACTATGAGGTTGTAAGGCCCTCTGTGCTACCATCTCTCTTGGAGAGCGAGAGCGTCTCAACCGGAGCGACCTATCCTCATAACATCTTTGAGGTGGGAAAGGCGACATTTAAGGATGCCTCTGCCAACTCTGGCACCATTACAATCAACTCGCTTGGATTTCTCTCCTCCGATCAGGTGAAGACCTATAATGACGCAGCCTCCATAATTCAGACTCTGATGTACTTTCTTAAGAAGGTGTACTCTCTTGAGGAAGTCAAGGAGGACCCGAGATTTATCCCAGGCAGAGCTGCCTATATCCTTAATAAGAGCGGCGAGAGAGTTGGAATATTCGGAGAGACTCATCCCGCGGTACTTACAAGCTGGGGCTCTGAGATGCCGACAGTCATGGGAGAGATCAATCTCGATGCCCTTTTTAAGAGGGAGGAAATAAAAGAAGAGAAAAAGAGCGAGAGGAATGAAGAGATTCTCAAAGACTGGAGAGAGAAGGTGATTCTGAAGGTCTCCAAAATCAAAAATATCGAGAGGCACCCTGATGGCGATAAGCTCTATATTCTTGTTCTCGATACTGGAGAGGATGAGGATAGGGTGATAGTCTCATCAATCGTTCCATTCTATAGAGAAGAGGAGCTTCTGGGGCACAACATCGTTTTGGTATCGAATCTCAAGCCTGCCAACTTCAGAGGCGTAAAGAGCAGGGGAATGCTCCTTGCAGCCCAGGAGGAGGGTGATGAGACACATTCAACCTGCGAAGTCATCTTTGCTGACGATATCCCTGTTGGCACTGTACTGGAGTACGACGGCCAGGAAGAGACAGTAAAGGTCGATACCTATCTCAAGGCAGAGAAGTTCTTCTCCATGCCGATGAAGACAATAGATGGAACTGTGACTATCGAGGGAATACCAGTTGGAAAGGATGGAAGGCATCTTAGGGTTAAGAAGTACGTAAACGGTATCGTTGGCTGATTCCCTCTCTTTTCACACCAGGCTCAGGCTCTGTTCTGAGCCTATTTTTTTACCTCTTAGATAAACCGTATACTGCTTTTTATTGCAGCACATAAAATGTTACACAGCAAAATCAAATAGAATGCCCCGATTATAAAAAAAAGGCAGCCGTGCTGGCTGCCCTATATTCCCTATTTTGCTTTTTTAGATATTCAGCTCTGAGCTTATAACCGCGTTATCGAGGCTTACATGCATTACATCCTCGTAGAATGATGCTGCGGTGTCCATGAACTCTGATGGAGTAAGAGATCCATAGGTGACGAGTCTTAGCCATTGGAGTCCGAGAAGTCTCTGTACCGAGTTCGGAGAAGAGAGAAGATTGTATGGTGCATCGGGAACAAAGAAGATGTTTCCGCTTTGAACTGCTGGTATTGTCTTCCAATCCTCGTTTGTTGTCGCAAACTCATATGCCCTCTTATCGGCAAGGAATATCATCTCTGGGTTAAGTGCCTTGAGTCCGTCAAAATTATATGATCCAGTGAAGTCCTCGGGTACTGCATTTGCTATTCCCATGTACTCAAATACCTCAAAGTCCTCTGTTCCGGGGAGAACTGGAGTAAGTCCATCTGATGATCCAGAGTAGTAGACTGTGAACATCTGTCTGCTCTGATTAACAGGTGTTAACACCTCATTGGCATATGCTGCTGCACTCTCAGCCTCTTTTTCTGTCGAAAGTAGCTTTCCGATCTTTGTAAGGGTGTTGGCAGTTGTCTGGAATGAGTCCTCAACATAGATAAATGGGATCTTTGCGTATTCCTGCATCATATCAAGCTGATTCTGGATGCCCTCTTTCATATCTCCAGGCTCGCCGACGATGAGAACAAGGTCAGCGCCCGATTCCTTTATAGCCTGCTGATCGAGTGAGTCTGCATAGAAGTTGTAGGCTCCATAGACAGGAAGGTTCAGCACCTCCTCTTTTATGAATTTCTCGCTTCCCTCAGGCCACTTCTCTGAGAGTCCTACAAGCTTTTCTGGAGCAACTGCGTAAATATAGAGCTGTGCCTCAGGGGTGCCTGCTATGACTTTATTGAAGGTTCCTGTTACCTCTACAGTCCTTCCAACTGAGTCATTGAAGCTCTTGAATGTCGGGCGTGATACTGCCTCAACTCTTTCGACCTTGGATATCTCTGTGCTCTCTGCTTTTGCCTCTGCACTCTTATTTGTCTTATTTGCGCAGCCAGTAAATGCGATCAAAATCGCCAAAGCTGCTATCGATATAGCCGTTAAGGACTTCTTCATCTCTTTCCTCCATATAACTTAGCTGTAAGATAATAACGAGTTCTTAAAGGGGCAAAAAAAGAGTTTTTGTCTTTGTGTTTTTGTAAATTGCATGGAATTGGCAATTTTATTTTTAAATTGTCTTGTAACTCTTAGCATTTTAAGTGTTTATATAAAATGCTGTGATTAAGAGAATAAGTCTTCTGCTTCTATTGTTATTCTTGTTTGTATTTGCCTCCTGTGATAGCAATTCCGGAGTCTGGGAGTGCTCTATAAATGAATTCAATAGTGCCAATATGGTCTTTGATAGGGCGCCTGAGATCATGGAGGACTACACAGCAGCGTCAGAGAAGGCAGTGGCAGATGGAGAGAAGGTTGGAAGAAACTACGCCAGTGAGAGCGGAAAGACATCAATTTACTACATAGACAAAAATACCGTGGACTATACTGCCAAGGGCTATGAGAGCGACGGCTACTCTCTCAAAGAGCGAAAATACTCAATAGATGTCCCAGAGAATAGGGTTATATCACTTTATGTGAACATTCAAAATTCTGATGGGAAGAGCGCTATTCTGGAGGGTAAGGCCCAGAGTGACAATGAGTTTTCTCTATATCTTAATGGAAATAGAGTGGAGGATGTAGGCCCATCTCTAATTGGTGTCAGCGTAAGCCTTGAATCTATTTAGGCAAAATTAAGGGAATGATTGCAAATTTTTTGCCTTATCCTCCTATTTATGATTATTTCCAAACATTAATTTTCGCCATTTTGCAAAACTTTCACATATAGCTTGTTTCCTCTCTTCCCATAGGGCACCCGGGGAAACTTCCGCTTTCACAAATCAGGGCCAGATAAATCCATGCATTCCAAATACAT
>CANRIJ010000093.1 GCA_947630635.1 uncultured Spirochaetaceae bacterium
GAGGGCGCCATATGGAAGGAGAGAGATGGAGATGAGAAAATAGTTGGAATTTTCAATTTTCTTGAAATGAAAATAACTAGCTATCCTCTAGGCTTCAGGAAGCTTGAATTCAAAGTGGTAGCGAGAGTCTTTTTCACCTGTCTCAGCCTGGTATGCATCACATGAAAGTATTCCGGTCTTCAAATCCAATGCAAATTCATACCAGAATCCATCTGATTCAAATCCGTTTGTCATTCTGTGGTATGCTGCAAGATTAAGCTCACCCATAGTTTCTGACATATGGTATTCTATATTGCCCTTATGGTGGTGACCAGTTAGGATTACTCCGACTTTATAGTCATGCATTATTCTATAGAGCCTATTTCTCTCCACTGCGTCTCCGTAGCCAGTGACAAAGAGGCTCTGGTCAAAGGTTCCCCCTACTGTTATGTTGTCATGGGTTATAAATATCTTGTATTTGCTTTTATCCTTTTTAAGGGCCTCTTCCAGCCAATCGAGCTGCTTTGAGCCCCATGTCCTCATGGAGCTATCAAGCTTATAGATAGAGAGTATGTCAGAGTAGACATACTTTCCCATGGTTGTAAAGTGCTTAATAAGCTCGCTGTCCTCGTCAGTCCACACGCTCTCATCAAAGAGGTGCCTCTCGTGGTTCCCAATTGCATATATAAAGTGGCCATTGGTTGTTGAGTCATATGCCCTCTTTATATAGTTATAGACCTCATCAGTGTACTCACCGCTGTCAGAGAGGTCTCCTAAACATATGAAAAACGGGTAGCGGTGAGTATTAAGGTAGTCAAAGAAGTTATCATCCCACCTATAGATCATGCCAGGGTAGCGCTTCTCTCTTCCATAGTGCTGATCTGTTGCAAGGACAAACTTCAGAGTCGATGCGCCGAGAGCGATATTTAGAGCTTTTTGATTTGATGAAAAGTCAAGTCTCACTTCATTTAAGAAGGGATTCTCGCTGTATGCCTCTGTTATCTTGCTCTCGAAGGTGCAGCCTGTTATTGAGAAAATGAGTAGAAGTATAGAAAGCGCTCTCTTTGCCAAATCAGAGCCCCCTATAGCAATATGAGGCCTTAACAGCCCAGGATGTCACCATATACCATGGATCCATTAAGTACTCAGCAGTCTTTAGATATGCCTCAAGCGAAATGCTCTGATGCTCTGTGATAGTGCCCTCAAGAGCCAGGCCTGCAACTGGAACTGCCCTCCAGTTGATCTCATTATCTGAGTTCATCCTGAGGTATGCCTCAATCAAAACTGGACCGAATGTCAAAAAGCCCTCTAGGCCCAATAGCGGCGAGAGTCCCCAGCTTATGTCTTTTGAAAAAGACGAATAGGCAAGGGAGGCCATTATACCCACTCTGTATCCTAGTCCTCCATACTTCCAAGTAAAGCGCTGATGAAACTCATATGATAGGTCTGAGTAGCCTCCCCTATCCTTTATAAAGTACTCACTATGAAGCCTAAACTCATTATGGAGGGTCTTTCCCACCCTATAATCGTATTTAACGCTCCCATTAAGCTCTTCATCCAGTCCCTGCAAAGAGAGAGTGATGCTCAGATCATTCCATCGGCCCTCAAGGGAGATGACATATGGAACTTTGGTCATTGTGCTCTCTCTGTAGATAAATGAGGGCTTTATATACCACGATGCGTAAAGCGAAAGAGATGAGATAAAAAGCACAAAAAAGAGCAGAGCTCTCTTCAGAGCTCTGGAAGACAGAAAAATGCGCTTTTTGCTCCTCTCCATCTCAGCTTTCGTTATCAATAAAGCCCATCATGTTGTTAATCGATGCACCGGGGGCAACCATTGGAAGCACCATGTCATCAGTTGGAATCTGGCAGTCGATTACAACAGCCTCATTAAGGTCTATCGCCTCCTTGATCTTCTTTTTTACATCATCTTCAAGTGTGATTCTTATGCCCTTGATACCATAGGCCTCGGCAAGCTTAACCCAATCAAGGGGAGTATCGAGGGTGGTCTCTGAATAGTGCTTGTCATTAAAGAGATTTTGCCACTGTCTAACCATTCCAAGGGTATGGTTATTCATAACAAGGATTATTATGGGAAGATTGTAGCGCCTGATTGTAGCAAGCTCATTTGCGTTCATCCTAAAAGATCCATCCCCTGCAATGTTCACTACTCTATAATCTGGATTTGCAATCTGTGCGCCAATTGATGCACCTGTTCCATAGCCCATTGTCCCGAGTCCTCCCGAGGTCAAGAACCTCCTTGGAGTTATGGACTTCAGAAATTGAGCTGTCCACATCTGATGCTGACCAACCTCGGTAGTGATGATCCTCTTCTCTGGCAAAAGCTCATCAAGAGCCTCAATAACCTCTCTTGCCCTCTGTGCCTTTGAGGATACCTCCTGAGGATAGCGCTTTCTAGACTGAGCTATAAAATCCATCCATCTCTTATGCGAGAGCTTCTCATCAATCATGCTATTGAGTTTCTCTAGTGCCACCTTGATATCGCAGATTACGTGGATGTCGCTTGATATGTTCTTATTGAACTCAGCCGGGTCAACATCTATCTGGAGGATTCTTGCCTGAGAGGCAAACTCAGAGGCCTTTGATATTACCCTGTCGGAGAATCTTGCTCCGATTACAATAAGAAGGTCTGACCTGTTCACTGCCATATTCGAGAGCTTCGTTCCATGCATTCCGACCATGCCCGTAAAGCGCGGTGAGTCCATTGGAACTGCCCCGAGACCCATCAGAGATGAGCATGCAGGTGCATCAATTCTCTCAAGAAAGGCTCTGAGCTCCTCAGATGCATCTGACCTGATTACTCCGCCTCCGACATACACAAGAGGCCTCTCAGAGGAGAGAATGGCATCCTTTGCCCTCTCAAGCGCCTCCTCTCTGAGTCTTAGGCTCTTGCGCTGAAAGGCGCTCTTCTTCTCCGGGGTAAACTCGTATGACTCTGTCTGCACATTCTTTGGAATATCGACAAGGACTGGACCAGGGCGCCCCTCCTTTGCAATCACAAAGGCCTCCCTCAGAGTCGATGCAAGGTCCTTAATATCCTTTACTATGTAATTATGCTTAGTTATAGGAAGCGTGATTCCAGTGATATCGACCTCCTGGAAGGAGTCCTTTCCAAGTAGCGATACAGAAACGTTTCCGGTTATTGCGACAAGGGGCACTGAGTCCATGTATGCAGTTGCAAGCCCCGTGACAAGGTTTGTCGCACCAGGGCCTGAGGTTGCAATGCAGACCCCGACACGGCCTGTGGACCTTGCATATCCATCTGCTGCGTGAGATGCACCCTGCTCATGGGCTGTAAGAATATGGCGAATCTTCCCCCTATATTTATAGATTGAGTCATAAAGAGGAATGACTGCACCACCTGGGTAACCAAAGACCGTATCAACACCCTCTTCAAGAAGGACTTCTATTATAATGTCAGCGCCTAGCATCACCATTACTTTGCCTCCAAATTGATTGCACCCTGAGAGGCAGAAGAGACATGCTTCTGATACCTATATAGATAGCCACTCTTGATTGGGCTCTCCTTGGGAGCGAACTTCTTTCGTCTCTCTTCGAGCACTTTCTCATCCACCATCAGATCGAGTCTTCCTTTTGGAATATCGATAAAGATCTCATCGCCCTCTTTTACAAGCCCTATAGGACCTCCAACTGCAGCCTCAGGAGAGACGTGCCCGATAGAAGCTCCCCTTGTTGCACCAGAGAATCTTCCATCTGTGATGAGAGCAACCTCCTTATCAAGGCCCATTCCAGCAATTGCCGAGGTTGGAGAGAGCATCTCTCTCATCCCCGGTCCGCCCTTTGGGCCTTCATACCTGATTATGATGACATCTCCTGGCCTGATCTTCTTTCCAAAGATTGCACTTATTGCCTCCTCCTCGCTATCAAAGACTCTTGCAGGTCCCTTATGAACCATCATCTCGGGGGCGACTGCGCTTCTCTTAACAACAGCTCCATCGGGTGCAAGTGAGCCTTTGAGAACTGCAATTCCGCCAGTCTTTGAATAGGGATTCTCTATGTCTCTGATAACCTCATTGTCGTAGTTCTTTGCACTTTCAATTGAGTCCTTGAGGCTCTTACCGGTAACTGTCATGACAGAGGTATCCAAGAGGCCCTTCTTATCCAATTCCTTCATTACAGCCATAACGCCGCCAGCGAGATTCAGATCCTCCATATGATGAGGCCCTGCAGGGGCAAGATGGCAGAGGTTTGGCACCACTGCAGAGTGCTTATTTGCATCGAATATATTGATCTTTATCCCAGCCTCATTTGCGATTGCCGGAATATGAAGCATTGTATTTGTCGAGCATCCAAGAGCCATATCGACCTTGAGGGCATTCTCAAATGACTTTTCTGTAATGATATCCCTTGCCCTTATGTCTTTATCAACAAGGTCCATGATTCTGTAGCCCGCCTCTTTTGCAAGACGTTCCCTCTCAGAGTAGACAGCAGGAATAGTCCCGTTTCCGGGAAGGGCTATGCCAATTGCCTCTGATAGGCAGTTCATTGAATTAGCCGTGTACATTCCTGAGCAGGATCCACAGGTTGGGCATGCGCTATTCTCCCATTCCAAGAACTCCTCATCGCTCATCTTTCCTGCGCTATGCTTTCCAACTGCCTCAAACATGCTGGAAAGCGAGAAGCCCTTTGAGGGGCCTCCCTTCAGGTGACCTGCAAGCATCGGACCGCCAGAGATGAAAATAGAGGGAAGATTGAGGCGGAGGGATGCCATCAGCATTCCCGGGACAATCTTATCGCAGTTGGGAATGAACACGAGTCCATCAAAGGGATGCGCCATTGCCATGACTTCAATTGAGTCTGCAATAAGCTCACGAGAAGCAAGCGAGTACTTCATACCTTGGTGGCCCATTGCAATTCCATCACAGACCCCGATTGTAGGGAACTCGACGGGATTTCCACCAGCCTCTCTTATTCCGTCCTTTACTGCATTTGCTATTCTGTAGAGCTCCTTATGCCCTGGAATGATCTCATTCTGAGCGCATACGACTCCGATAATAGGCTTTTCTATCTCCTGATCTGTCCATCCAAGGGCCTTCATCAGAGATCTATGGGGAGCCTTATCATCTCCCTTCTTCATCATATCCGATCTCACGCTTTAATCCTCCTCTCTATCTCAGAGCCCATCTGTGAAGTTGAGATATACTTCTCATCCTTTTTGGCTATATCCTTTGTCCTAAGTCCGTCTTTTATTGCGCTCCTCACCGCATTCTCTATTGAGTCTGCCGCATCATTTAGGCCAAACGAATACCTCAGCATCATAGCAGATGCAAGTATTGTGGCAATTGGATTTGCAATGCCCATGCCGGAAATATCGGGGGCAGAGCCATGAATCGGCTCATAGAGCCCTCTGTTGTTCTCTCCAAGAGAGGCCGAGGGGATCATTCCAATAGAGCCGGTTATGACGCTCGCCTCATCGGAGAGAATATCGCCAAACATATTCTCTGTGAGAATCACATCAAACTGCCTTGGATTTCTCACAAGCTGCATTGCCGCATTGTCTACATATAGATAGTCAAGGGAAACGCTGCCGTAGTCCTTTGCAATCTCAGTGACCCAATACCTCCATAGTCTTGAGGAGTCAAGGACATTGGCCTTATCAACGAGCGTGACGTGCCTATCTCTAAGAAGGGCAATCTCAAAGGCCTTTCTTGTTACTCTCTCGATCTCGCTCTTTGAGTATGAAAGCGTGTCATAAGCAGAGCTCTTGTCCTCTTTGGTCTCTCGCTTTCCGTAATAGAGCCCACCAGTAAGCTCTCTTATTATGACAAGGTCCACTCCGTCGCCGATAATCTCATCCTTTAATGGAGAGGCCTCCTTAAGCTCGCTATAGATATATGCAGGCCTTATGTTTGTATAGGTCCCAAGCTCCTTTCTCAGTCCCAATAAGGCTCCCTCTGGTCTCTCAGAGAGGCTTCCTCTATCCCACTTGGGGCCTCCTACAGCACCCAAGAGAACGGCATCGCTCTCCTTGGCCTTTTTAAGCTCCTCATCCACAAGCGGCCTGCCATACTTATCAATCGATGCACCGCCTGCTATGAT
>CANRIJ010000094.1 GCA_947630635.1 uncultured Spirochaetaceae bacterium
CATCCCCTCCGGATCTCTCTTGAAGACATGCTGAAAATCCTGTATTCCCCAATCGATCTGGAGCTTGGCGTCTTTCTCGCTATCGAGGGGAAGAATTGTGTGGTTAAAGCTCTGTGCCATTGCATTTCCATGGCCAAGTCTCTCAATTGAGGATCTATCGGCCTCGTAGAGGAGCTCAATTGTCTCTGGGTGCTTTTCCTCAAGCCAATGGAGAAGGGTAGGGCCGAAATTGAATGATATGTATGCGTAGTTGTTGGTCAGCGATATTATCCTGCCATTTGAATCCAGGTATCTGGAGTGGGAATTTGAGTTGTAGCAGTCATGAAATATTCTTTCGTTCCAGTCCTCATATGGGGCTGCTGATGGCTGCTTTGGTATTATATCTGTCAGTGGGTTTTCCCTAGGTGGCTGATAGAAGTGGCCATGGAGTATTAGAGATGTCCTCTTTTCACTATTTGGCATGTATCTAAGATAGCAGAAAAACCCCTTATTTGGTATGGGAATTTTAAAAAACAGATTTTTGAAATTTGTAAGGATTGACCGTTTCTATTTAAATCATTAGCATCAAAAATAAGACGGGAATGCGAAGATGGTTTTGATTAAATTGGATAAATTATCCGAATCGGAACTAAGAAGTATTGCTGAGCAGGAAGATATAGAGGGTTTTGCTGAATTAAGCAGGGAAGAATTAATAAGGGGACTCTCAGAAAAGTACGAAGAGGATGATGATTCCTACTCATCTGATGACTTACCCGAATTACCCAATACTCGATATGTGGCTGGCATTACAGACTATAGGGAGATATCGGAGTCGGTAGAGGAGCTGCCGGGTGTAGAGAGCCTGCCCGATGTCTATCCAGAGACTGCCATTCATCTTCTGTTTAAGAATAGAAACTGGGGCTACGCATTCTGGTCAGTATCGCCTCTTGATAAAGAGAGATTTGATGAAGAGGGGAAGAGACTCTCTCTACTGGTAACCATTGTCAGAAAAGACAGTGTGAAGGACCAATACTACATAGATATCTCAGAGGATGACAAAGAGTGGAATATAGCATTCTCGAGTGAGGCAAGAACCTGCAGGGTATCGCTTGTCAGCGAAGACAAGAAGGGAGAGAAGGAGGTTGTTGCCTCTTCTAATACAATTAGGCTTCCTATATCCTACTGGATTGAGCACAAAGACGAAATAGAGAGCTCGGATGGGCTTTTTAAGATATATCTCTCTTTCCTTACAAATAAGGATGGAGATCTGATAAGAAACGATCTCGTAAGGGAAATAGCAGAGGAGTATTTAGGGGAGGAGAATGAATAAGCTCAATCTTATTCTGCATGCCCATCTGCCTTATGTCAGGCACTTGGAATATCCAAGGTTCTTAGAGGAGAACTGGCTCTTTGAGTCAATCAATGAGTCATATCTTCCGCTACTTCGTGTTCTTAACGAGCTAAGAGAGAGGGATGTTCCATTTAGGCTCTCGCTCTGTTTCTCTCCGACTCTTCTTACTATGCTTCAGGATGCTCCGCTCCAGGAGAGGTTCATGAATTACATGAACCTTCATATCGAGCTTGGAGAGAAGGAAGTAAAGAGGACAGAGAAAGAGGACAAAGAGTGCCATGAGATGGCTCAGTTCTACCTAGAAGAGGCAAAGAGGAACCTTGAGCTCTATGAAAAGCTCAACAGAGACATCGTAACTGGCTTTAAAGAGCTTGAGAGAACCAGAAATGTTGAGCTTATAGCAACTGCAGCAACTCATGCGTATCTTCCCCTTTACAAGGACTACTCGACGGCAATTGAGGCCCAGATTGAGATGGGAATCAGAACACACAAAAGAGTCTTCGGAGCCGAGCCCACCGGTTTCTGGCTTCCAGAGAGCGGGTACTATCCAGGCTTGGATGAGATACTCTATAGACATGGGATCAAGTGGTGTCAGCTTCCATCTCAGGCAGTTTTGACAGCCGAAGACAAATCGGAGTTTGGCGGCTACAGACCAATAGAGCTTCCATCTGGTCTATATGGGATGGCACGCGACTGGAATATCTCGCAGCTTATATCTGACTCAAAGACAGGCTATCCATGCGATCCAGACTACAGAGACTTCTATCGGGACATCGGATATAGTCTTCCTCTTGACTATGTAAGGCCCTATATTCATGAGCCCTCGGTCAGAGTCTTCACTGGCTATAAATACCATGCGATAACAAGTCTCGATACCAATAATAAGTCTGTCTATAGCTATAGAAAGGCGATGGGCAAGACAAAGCTTCATACCGAGAACTTTCTATACCACATAAGACGAAAGGGCATAATGCTCCAGACCTTCGGCATTGAGAATCCCGTTATCAACCTTGCCTTTGACGCTGAGTTCTTCGGTCACAGGTGGTTTGAGGGAATCGAGTTCTTGAAGAACCTGATTGAGGAGGCATCTGAGGATCAGAATCTTCAGCTTACCACCCCCTCTGACGTTCTCTACGATGGCGGCAGGACGGAGAGGCTGAGGATTAACGAGATCTCAAGAAGCCAAAATGGCGGTGCGGATACTTGGCTTGATGGGTCAAATAACTGGATTTACAGGCATATTCTCAAGGCAATCGAGAGAATGGAGGAGCTTACCCATAGGTTTCCAGACCAAGGCTCTCTAAAGGGAAGATTCCTAAACCAGGCCTCTAGAGAGGTTCTTCTTGCCATGGCCTCCGATTGGCCATGCATTATGCATGACAATACGAGTGTCACATATGCCTCCAAGAGACTGAGAAACCACCTTGGGTCTTTCAACGTCGTCTATACCTCTATGACAAAGAATACGGTAAATACTGAGTGGCTGGTGCACGCAGAAAAGAGGAATGCCATATTCCCTGATATCGATTACAATCTATTTGATCCTGATACAAGGTCTTACGGTAAGAAACATTGATAAGCTCTTTTGAAGCACTACTTAGGAAATTCGAGAATTTCATGTCAGAGTCCGGATATGGGCTCATTGTCTTCATAGGAGTCTTTGCTCTTGGCATCTTCATCATCCATACATTGATGAAGATATTCAAAAGCTTCTTTCTTCAGAGCTCTGTTGATAAGCTTCTTGTAAAGTTCTTCCTGATAATAATCAAGATTACGCTATATGTCATCTTAATCCTTCTGGATCTCTTTATGGTGGGAGTAGACCTCACAGGCTATATTGCAGCCCTTTCTGCAATTGCCCTTGCAATTGGACTCTCGGTTAAGGACATAATCTCCGGAGTTGCAAGTGGTCTTATGATTCTGACAACCCACCCATTCAGGGTAGGGGACTATGTGGATCTTGGCACAACTGGAGGCACTATAAAGGAGGTCAATCTCTTTCATACTGTCATCAACACACCAGACAACAAGAGAATCATGGTGCCCAACAAGAAGGTCTTTGACGACAATATAACCAATTACAGCTCCAATTCCAGAAGAAGACTCGATCTAATCTACTCAGTTGACTATGACACGGATATAGATAAGGCACTTGCCGTTTTGCTCGATGTTGCAAAAAAGAATCACCTGGTGCTGTCTCGCCCAGAGCCTATGAGCAAAATAAGCGAGTTTGGATCAAGCGATATAAGCCTTCTTCTGAGAGTCTGGATGCTCAATGAGAACTATTGGACTGTGAAGTTTAATCTCCAGGAAGAGGTCTTTAAGGCCTTTAAGGAGAACTCAATCGAGATTCCATTCCCGCAGGTCACCATCTCAAAGAGAAAGGAGAGCTGATATGACTCTATCCAAGATGATTGCCATTCTCCTTTTTTGGATATTCTTTGCCATAGTTGTGTTTCTCATTGCTCTCTCGATGGGTTTGTATTCGCACTCTCTGATCAGAGTCAGAAAGAAGATCAGACTCTCGGCAAAATCCGCCTTTAGCCTCAAGAGCGAGATTGAGGGGGAGCTTGGAAGGAAGACAAAAGAGCTTGCCCTTCTCAAGCAGGCAATAGTCAGGCTAAAGCACTCAATTAGACTTCTGGATGTGTACCTGTATGACGAGAGGGAGCCCAGCACAAAGGCTCAGGATGGAAGGGATTTGATACTCTCTGCACTCGGCGACTATGAGAAGGCAGAAAAGCTGATATCCCACTCTGATAAAAAAGAGATATTAAGCCTTTTAGATAGCGCCCTTGATAAATCTGAGAAGGCAAGAGGCGTCTTCTTGTCCATAGTTCAAGAAGAGCAGAAGGGAAAAAAGCGAGGTCTCTGATTTTTATCCCACTTCTCACCAAAAAAATACACACTTGAGCTATTTTTGCATTATTTATTATACAATAAGCAATTAGAGATTTTCATTTGGTTTTGAACCCCCGGGAAAAGGGGGATTTTTTAAAATTTGGGGCATTTTTTCTTGAATTAAATGGGGTGAGGGTGTAGATTTGTGGGTGGAAGTGGGAGAAATTCCCCTAAAAGGTGGAGGATATGGGTATTCTTACAGGAACGTATAAAACGAAGTTAGACGACAAAGGGCGTCTCTCTTTGCCTGCGCGACTAAGAAACCAGATCTCCCAAGAGCAGGTAGTCGTTCTTCCAGGCATCGATGGAAAATATCTGATAGTTGTTACCCCAGAATATTTCACGACAGAGATTCAGGCAAAAATAGCATCTACCCCAATGGCTATGCTTGATGAGACAAAAAGGCTTTTTAACAGAAAATTCATTGCAACTGCGGACTTTGTGGACATCGACGCCTCGGGAAGAATAAATATCCCTCTTCAGAAGAGAGAGCAGTTCGGGCTTAAGAATAGGGGCGATGCCCTTATTCTTGGCGCACTGGACTATATAGAGATTTGGAGCCAGGAAGAGTACGACAAGATGATCAGTGAGACTGAGAGCGTCACTCTTTCCTCTCTTGCCCAGGCTCTCTCAGACAAAGGCTGATATGACTATCGTCCATACTCCGGTAATGGCGAAAGAGGTTCTTGAGCTTCTTCTTGTTCCTGATTCTGGAGAGAGAACAATGCTCGACTGTACCACAGGAGAGGGCGGTCACACGGAGCTCTTTCTAAAAAGGTACCCTAATTTGTCTGTTATTGGTCTCGATAGGGACAGTGATATACAGAAGAAGGCAGTTGAAAGGCTTTCAGGATTCAAAGAGAGGTTCAAGGCCGTCAATTCTTGGTTTGATGACTACCTCAAAGATGCGATGAGTGAGTCTTTCGACGTGATTCTCTTCGATCTCGGCATCTCTTCCTATCATTTCGAGGAGTCAGAGAGAGGCTTCTCTTTTAGGAAGGATGAGAGGCTAGATATGAGGCTTGATAAAAACCAGGATCTCTCAGCCTATGAGGTAGTCAATACCTATAGCGAGGAGGAGATCAGCGAGGTTCTCTTCAAATATGGTGAGGAGAGGTACTCAAGGCGAATAGCAAGAGCCATAAGAGAGAGAAGGGAGGAAAAGGAGATTGTTGGCTCTAAAGAGCTTTCCGATCTTATTTTCTCGGCTGTTCCAAGAGAATACAGATATGGAAGGATCCATCCGGCAACTCGTTCATTTCAGGCGATAAGAATCGAGGTGAATGGAGAGCTGGAGAGAATCGAAAGCGCTTTAGAGGGAGCTTTGAAAGCACTAAAAAGGGGTGGGAGAGTAGGAGTTATCTCGTTTCATTCTCTTGAGGACAGAATTGCAAAGCATTTCTTCAGAGAGAGGGCTCAAGCGGGAGAAGTAAGACTCATTACCAAAAAACCCATAATCCCATCTGATGAGGAACTTGAGGCAAACCCTCCCTCACGTTCTGCGAAGCTAAGGGTAGTGGAGAAGATCTGATGAAAAACTTTTCGTATGCAAAGAGCAATGCAAACATTAGGAAATGCCTGATTCTGACAGCTATTTTGGTTCTCTTTATTGCGCTGTTTATTCCAATTTGGAATCTTGGGGTCAAGCATTCACTTGATAGGAGCCTTGAAAGAGCCGATGAGGAGATAACAACTCTCAGCTATGAGGAGAGGGCAATGAAGGCAAAGGCTGCAGAGCTCAGGACAAAAGAGCAGATCGAGACTTATCTAGTGGCTTATAACGTAGTCAGGTAGG
>CANRIJ010000095.1 GCA_947630635.1 uncultured Spirochaetaceae bacterium
TATGAAGAATGTTTCAAAACCAACAAAGAAATTCCTATGGTAATGATAGTAAGGCTTAAGAAGGTAAAACGTGATACCTTACAATAAATTCAAGTTTGTCGGGTAAATAGCAAAGCCAGCCGAGCCAGCGGGCGGTCAAGATGAACGGGCTTCGCCCACCGTTGACAGCCCCGCCCGGTTTCGCAGTTAGGCAGTCAAGGAGCGACAGCAAGGAGTGCTGCCGCCCCGCACTATTATTCAGAGAGGGGGAATTTCCATGACAGACCAGAAAGCCTATCAAGAATATATCCAGCGCAGGTACAACGCCTCTTGCAAGGCTGTTATCCGCTGTGCCTGACAGCGTCCGTCCGTGCCGGAATTATGTAGAGCTCCACATAATTCTGTTGTATTTCCCAGCCTTTTGTGATACTATTTTGATACTAATAAACTTTACAGCCGAAAATAGCAGGTGGAATATTAACATATTTGCGAAAGTTTTTCCTGCGAAATCACCTCAAATACACCCTACTATATCTGAATTTGCCGAGTGGGAATAAATAATCAGCTAGAGCCATATAAGAACATTAATTTGAAATGACCTTCCAAAGTTGAATAAGAGTGATCCAACAGAGGAGGGCATTTTAATTGTGTTTTAGTTTTCTTTGCGTTTATTTACTAGATTAGAACTGTTTTTGAGATAGAAGGTGCCTTATACTGAGAATGCAAGGGCGATTCTTTTAATTCAGGTCTTTTATAGAAAACTGTTTTTGTTAATCGGATTCTCGAATGGGTTTCTTTTGGTCCTTTGCTCAAGCTTATAATCAAGAGGATCTTATATGACAAAACAGGAAGAGTTGTTTTTTGATAAATTAACTGAAAATAGAAGACCAATTGCTAATGGCGTTCTTGCTAACCCAGAATTTGCAAGTATAAAAGAGAGTATTGTAAACAAATATTCAGATCAAGCTCATTTTATTTATGAGCTTCTGCAAAATGCGGATGATGTTAAGGCTTCAAAAGCTCGTTTTATTTTAAATAGCAACTGCTTGATATTTGCTCATAATGGAAAAAGGCATTTTTCTGTTTCTGATCCAGATACAGTGGAGAAAGATCAACGTGAGGGTAGATATGGCGATATTAATTCAATTACTGCATTTGGATTATCTACCAAAGAAAAAGATGATAAAACGATTGGGAAGTTTGGTGTTGGCTTTAAAGCAGTTTTTCAGTATACCGAGACTCCTAGAATTTATGATGTGGGTGTCTCTTTTCAGCTAAATAATTTTATTGTCCCGGAAAGGCTAAGGCATGATCACGATTTACGTAAGAGCGGAGAGACTTTATTTGAATTCCCTTTCAATAAAAAGGGAAAATCAGAAATAGAATCATATAGTGATATAAGAAAAAAACTTGAAAATTTGGTGTTGCCACTTCTTTTTCTAAAGAATCTTAAAAGCATTGAATATCAAGCTGAGAATAGGAGAGGCATTTATAGAAAAACTGTTGAATTGGAAAGGCAATTTGATTCTGTTTCGTTTGAGAAGATAGTCCTTTTGAAAGAAAAGAGTGCTCTCTATGAAGTAGATAAAGTCGATTCGGAAAAACATACTGTTATGCTTTTCTCAGAAAAAGAAGAGCATGATTTAGATTATTCTGTAGGCTTTTTCTTGGAAAATGGCAAATTGATTCCATCTCCTTTAAATTTTTACGCTTTCTGCTATTTTCCTACGAAAGTGCAAACTGGATTAAATTTTATCATTCATGCCCCATTTATATTGACTGATAGCAGAGAGGGGATAAAAGCATCTGATAAACATAATATTCATATGATTGAATTGCTCTCGAAACTCTCTGCAAAGGCAATATTGCTTTTGAAAGAGATTGGGGAGGATGAAGGCATAAGGCTTATAGATGATTCGATTTTGTCGATTATCCCTGTCGATGTGAATGCATTTGATGATAAAATGGAGGAGCTTGATCATATATCTTTTAAGCCATTCTTCGATTCAATAAAAAGGCTATTTCAAGAAGAAGAAATAATTCCCACTAGTAATGGCTATGTAAGAAGGCAGAATGCCTATTGGGCGTCTTTAATTGATATTCCAAAGGTTTTTGGTACTGAGCAGCTTAGAATTATAACCAAAAATTCCCAAGCCGAATGGGTTTTTACATCAATTGGTCGTGAATATTTGCAAAAGACAAAGACGCCTTTGTGGGAATTTGTTGATTCAATAATTAGGACTTATATATCAGAAGACAATATATTAAACGGCAGAGGACTAAACCCTAATCCTTTTTCCCCTAATACAGATCGCGAAAAGATCTATGGAATTACAGAAGAGTTGATAAAAGCTCAGACTAACGAATGGCTATTGGCTTTTTATGAGTGGCTTGGCAAGAATAATAAGAGAATCAATTCGGTTAAGAAAAAGAAAATCTTTAAGAATGGAAATGGTGATATCTGTGCTGCATTTGATGAAAAAAACCAGCCCATACTCTTTCTTCCTACCAAGACAGTCGTCGATAAGGATAAAACAATAGATGATTTTTTTACCAAAGATGAAAAAACCATGGAATTCCTTAAGAGTTTTGGTTTTAAGGAGCCGAGTAAAAAAGACCTGATATACTCAAATATATTTCCTTATTTTAGCGAGTGGGATTCTTCTAAGGACTTATATTACGGTTTTGATTTGATATTTAATTATTATAAAAATGATGTTTCCAGGAACGAAGTTGGTGATTTTATAAAGCGCTTAAAGGGTTTGAATTTTCTTGCATTTATTTCAAAGGGAAGAGTTTTCTCAGAGCCAAGGTCTCCTGAAGAGCTATATTTTCCTTCAGGAGAATTGAAAACTTATTTTAGCAATTATCCAGCGGCATGGTTTTTGAATATAGAAGAATACGAGAGAATAGCTGGTGTATCTCCAGGAGAGTTGAATTCTTTCTTTGAAGAATTGGGCGTTAATCAATTTCCAAGGATTAAAGATGCTAGATTTAATGATTGTTATGCTAGGACGGACTTAGTAGTGCCATCAAAGTGTACAGATTTTAAATATTGGAAATATGGTTCAATTGATGGAGTTGAGGAAAATCTAAAAACAATATTAGAAGAGAAAGATAAAGAAAGGTCGGTTTTGCTTTGGAGAAATCTTATAGGTGCTCTTGAAAATAAACGCACTGTTTTAGCTTTAGAGGGAAAAAATCCTGAAGAATATTCTTTTAATGATGTTTTTCTTGCTACTTGCTTTTATTTTTATTGGACCGATAGATCTTATTCATATGAGACTATTGCTAGCAAACAGCTCAAAGAAAAAGCATGGCTATTAGATAGGGATGGTGAATTCAGAAGACCAATTGATTTGGTTCTGTCAGATCTTAATGAAAAATACGATGTAAAATCAGAAGAAGCAAAAGAACTTATAATGTTTTTAGGCATCTCAGAGAATAGTAAATCTAAACAAAATGAAGAGTTAAGAAAGATTTTATTGCAAAGTGGCTTTTCGCCGAAAAAAGTTGAGCTCTTGATGGAGACTTTGGAAAAAGCCAAAAATCTTGATGATGAAGGTCTCGCTAAGTTGGTTTCGACAATGAATTCTCAGAAAGCTGAGAGAGAGTCTAGACATTTAAAAGATGAAAATCAGGTAGATGAAGGCGATGATGGCGAAAGTAGAGCAAGGAAGCGTTATAAGAGAATTACCAATGAAATTGTAGATAAATATTGTGTTGATGATATCGATTTAGATTCTGAAATTGATACTGAAGATGATGAAGATGAGTACTTGCCATATCCAGCAGAATCAAAGGATCTAATTCGCAAAATAGAGAAAAAAGCAGCACAAGATATACAGGATGTTGAAAAGATAAAAAAAATAGAGGAAATAATAAAGAATTCTGAAAAATATTCATATAAGTGGTTTAAAACGCTTTTGGAATATGAATGCTACCGTAGCAAAGATAAACTTGGAAGAGGTTCCTTCTCAATAAGTTTTTTCAAGATTAGAAGAGACGAAGAAGCTCAGAAAACCTTGATTTTAGAGCATCCATCGAAGAATATACCTTCTTCAATCGAAGATTTAGATGGATTAATTATGAAGTTGTATTTTGTCAATAATGGTCAAAAAGACATTGCTCTAGAGGCTGTAAGCATAAGGTCTTATACTCTTCGGGTGAAACTTAAGAATTCGAAGGATTTAGAAGAAATAGATTTATCAAAAGCAACCAGTGCTGATATCAATGTAAAAAATCCTGATTTCTTATTAAATGAATTGAAAAATAGATTTTTTGAATTAGGTTTTGAGGATGATAAAAATCTGAAAAAAGATATTCCGGAGAATATAAGATTTATTTTTGGTCCTCCGGGAACAGGCAAGACAACTTACCTTGCAAAAGAAGAGCTTGTTCCATTAATGAGGAGCGGCAAGGATTTGAAAATACTAGTGCTTACTCCTACAAATAAAGCAGCTGATGTTATTACAAATGCCATCATGAATCATTCTGATGATTATAGGGATTGGCTGGTAAGATTTGGGACTACCTTGGATTCGCGAATTGAGGACGAGGGAGTATTTAGGGACAAGATCTTTGATATAAGAAAGATGCAGAAATGCATTATGATAACTACTGTTGCTAGATTTCCATATGATTATTTTATCATTCCTGGAGAGCAATTAAGTGTAAGAGATGTGAAGTGGGATTACGTAGTTTTTGATGAAGCGTCTATGATTCCGCTTTTCAGTATTATATATCCTATTTATTCTGTTAAGCCTCAGTATTTTATTGTCGCTGGGGATCCTCTTCAAATACAGCCCATTGCTAATTCTGAATATGCTAAAGATTTAAATATTTATGAGATGGTTAGGCTTAGATCTTTTTCTAATCCTAAAACGGAACCTCATGATTATGAAGTAAAGAATCTTAACGTCCAATATAGGAGTATTCCATCGATTGGGTATGTTTTTAGCTCTTTGGCTTATGAAGGAAAGCTTAAGCATTATAGGAGGGCTGATTCTCAAAAGCCAATCGGAAATATAAAAGGACTGGCGATTAGGCCTTTGAATATAATTTATTTTAAAACGAGTAAGTATGAGAGTATATATAGACCTAAAACATTAGGTCATAAGAGCCCTTATCAAGTATATTCAGCTTTGTTTGTTTATGAATTTTCATTATTCGTTGGGAAAGAAATTGCTAGAAATTATCCAGGAAGAAAGTATTCCATTGGAATTATCTCTCCATATCGAGCACAGGCTGATCTTATTGAGAAGCTAGTTAATAGTGAAAATCTTCCTTCTGAGATAGAGATTAGAGTTGGTACAATTCATGGTTTTCAGGGTGATGAATGTGATATGGTTTTTACTGTATTTAATCCTCCTGCAAAGATTTCAAGAGAAAAGAAGATATTCTTGAATAATAAAAACATAATCAATGTATCTGTCAGTAGGGCAAGAGATTATTTATTTGTTGTTATGCCTGACGATGATACAGAAAATGTTGATGAGCTTGTTACCATAAATAGGGTAAAGAAGGATATTCTTCAAAGTATGGTTCATTCAGAGTTTAATGCACATGAATTGGAGAAAAAACTTTTTAATAACGAAAAATATATTGAAGAAAATACCTTTGCTACAAGCCATATGAGTGTGAATGTATATGGGCTGCCTGAAAGGGAGTATGAAATAAGAACCGAGGACTCTGCAATTGACGTACAAGTGCATAAAGATAAGAAGTCTTAGAGAGCGAATTTCTTGGGAGGGGCATTGTTGATAATCAAATTTTGCAATTTCTCTTTGATCTCTTCCTCGTTTTTCACTTAAAAGGTATATTCTTATAAAATCTAAATTTAACAATATAAAAAAATTTCAATTATTATTAGAAAGTATTAAGAATGGATGCCGAATTGTGGGTTCGGCATCCCTCTGTTCAGTTAGAGATAGACAGTCTAATTCAGACTGCTGTTTAATACTATTAGAGCTCTACTCCGGTAAGGTCGTATA